>CANJKD010000268.1 GCA_947474415.1 Burkholderiales bacterium
ATCGAGAAACCCGAAGAACGCCCGGGGCTCGCGCACCCGACGCACCGCGTCAGCCGGGGTGCCAATGAGCGGCAGCAGCGCCGCGCCGCGCTCCAGCAAGTCAGGCCGGCCGTCGAAGCCGCTGCCGGCCACCCAGCCCGTGACATCGCCGCGCCGGGCCAGCATCTCAAGCGCCGACAGCAAGCGCCCGGCGTCGAGTTGCAAGCCGCCCGGGTCGCCGATCGACAGCCATTCCGAGCAGGCGCGCCGCGTGTCGGCATCGCCGAACACATCGAGCGCCACGACATCGAAGCCTTCTTCGGTGGCCGCCTCGGCAAGCACGCGCGCGGAGAGTGCCGCAACGGCCAGCACAGTCATCGGGTGCGGCGGCTCAGGCCCGTTTGCCAGTCGGCGTTTCGGCCGACTTGCCGGTGGCAGGCTCGGCAGACTTCGCGGTCGCGTTCACCGCAAATTTTTCGGCAAGAAACTCGCGTGCCGCAAAGAACGCCTCAGGAAAACTCAAGACCACGGCCTCCTCGGCCTGCTGCATCAGCAGCAGCAGCCGGTGCTGGGTATGGTACTTGACGTTGCCCACCGCCAGCGCGCCGATGCCGACCGCCGCCGTGCCCGCCAGCGGCACGGCATCGTCCATCACGCCGACGCCGGCAATGCCTTCGGGCGGCACCGCGTTCACATCGGCCGCCACCTTGAGGCGCTTCGCAACGACCAGCGTCTCGGGCGACACCACCTGCACGCCGGCGGCAGCACAGGCGAGCAGCACGTCGGCCTCCGCGAGCGATGCGCGAACCGCAGCTGGGTCACCGCCCGACACGCCATGCAAGGCCACCCCGAAGCGCGCACCCGTCTCGCGCGCGGCGTCGTCGGCCGCATCGATGCCATTGCGGCTCGACAGTAAGACCTCGGCGCCCGCCTGCGCCGCAATGACCGCGGCGATGCGTCCCACCGGCCCGGTGCCGCCGAGGATCACGACCCGCTGGCCTGCCAGCCCATGCCCCTGCCCGTGCTGTCGCCGCAGCGCCTGCTCGACGCAGGCCACCAGCGCCGCCGCCGTCGTGAAGGCGCCGCTCGGATCGGCCATCAGCGAGACGACGAAGGGCTTGACCATCGAGGACTCGGCGCGCTTCAGCATGTCGGCGGCCAGGCGCACGTCGCGCCCGCCGATGAAGATGCCGGTCCGGGCCAAGCCTTTCGGGCCGCGCGAGAAGATCGTGTCCTGCGTGAGGCCCTTGATGCTGTCGAGGCCGACCTCGCAGTACGGCACGATGATCTGGTAGCCGGCGTCGGCTGCCATGTTGATGTCGAACGGGCTGATCTGGTGGCCCGGGGTGAACATGTGCAGGATGTAGGGACGTTCCATGGAGTCTCGACGTTGGGGAAAAGGGGTGGGGCCGTGCCGGCTCAGCGCGGGGGAATGCCCGGCGCCCGGCGCTGATCGACCAGCGTGGCGCCGGTGTTGCGAGCGGAGACGATGCGCAGCGTCAAGCCCGGCGCAATGACGTTTGCGGCGCGTGCGGCGGCCACCAGGGCTTCGGCCTGCGCCTGGGACGGCAGGATGGCGAAGCCGGTCGGGCCCCACGAGCTCTGGCCGGTCGCAGCAGCAGGCTCGCCAGACCGCGCCATCCATTCGATCAGCCGGCCCACCGCAGCACTCGTGAAGGCCGAGCCGCCCTGGGCCAACGCGAAGTGTTCACCCAGCACCTGCTGGATGCGGGCGATGCCGGCCGCGAACGGCGCAAATTCGGCGCCGGCAGCGCCGGGCAGCACGCGCATCAGGACCTGGTGGCAGATGTCGGCCGCCAGCGCTTGCGGCAACGGCGCCAACGTCGCCAACGTCGCCATGGCACGCAGTTCCTCGGTGCCCGACAGGCCTTGGTGCGCGCCGTCCTGGACCACCAGCACGCGCCACGCCGCAGGCAGCGGCAGGCGTGCCAACACCGACGCCGCCGCGCCGTCGGCGCCCGGACCGCCATCGACGAGCAGCCCGCCCTGGTCGAAGCCCGCGATGCCGACGCCTGAGCGCAAGCCGCGGCCCAGCCATTGCGCCAGCGTCGGTGTGCTGACGTCCAGCCCATGCCATTGCGCGAACGCGCGCCCGATGGCCAGCGCGAGCTGGGTGCCGGAGCCGAAGCCAGCGTGTGCGGGCAACAGCCGGAGCAGCCTGAGGCGCAACGGCGCGTGACGGCCGCTGTGGCGTTGCAGCAGGTCGAGGCAGGCGTCGGCACGGGCCAGATCGGCCGGCCCGCCGACGCCGCAAGTGGTCACCTGCCCGTCTGGCGACGCCATCAACTCGACCTCGGTCTCGAAGCCGTTGACCACCAAACCGAGGCTGCCGAAGCGCCGACCCAAGGAGCCGGCCGGGTCAAGGAAACCCAGATGCAGCCGCCCCGGCGCGCGCACCGTCACCACCGCCCAGGGTTCCGCGAGCATCGTATCGGGGGTGTTGAAGGGGGATCGCATCGGGCTCCGGGAAGGTCGCGAATCGTGGTTCGGCCCGGTATCCAAAGCAAGCCCCGTTCCGCTGCCGTGTGACCCGCCCGCAGCCCGGCAAATTCGACGGAGAAAGGCCCACGGCCTGCCCGCCTGCCTGTACCACGCGGGGGACACTGTGTCATCCGCGCCGGGCAGGCTGCGAGCCGTCGCGGCTCAGTCGTACTTCAGGTATTTGAAGCGCGGGTCGTCCGGCGTGCCTTCGAGCGCCGAACCCGCGACCGCGGCGGGCTGCCACATCACGACCTCTTCGATCTTCCGAGCCAGCTCGAAGTCTTTGCCGGTGATGCCCTTGGCGGCATGGTTCATGAGCTTCACCGTGACGAAAGCGTACGACACCGAGAGGTCCGGGTGGTGCCAGGCCGCTTCGGCCAGGTGGCCCACGGTGTTGACCACCATCAGCGTGCCTTTCCAGCCGCTGGTCTTGTACTTGCGCCGAATCCAGCCCTCTTCGAAGGTCCACTTCGGCAGCTCTTCGGCGAGCCGCTCCGTGACCTCTTCAAGCGTGTACACGGTGTCTGCTGTTTCCTTGCGCCAACGGGTCATGTTGATCTCCTCGGGTGTGGACTGGAAGTCCGTGGGAAAGTTCGTGTCGTTCCGGTCAATGGGCCTTGCTGCGCGGCTTGGTGGTCACGCCCAGGGTGTGGAAGGCGACCTGCTCGGGTTGCAGGTCAGTGTCTGACGACGCCAGCATTTCCTTGCGCATCATTACCGCCACCGAAGCCGGGTTGACCTTGCCGTCCGGGTGCGCAGCCGCCTCGACCATGGCGCGGTAGATCGCGCCCGGCAGCACCATCGCCAGCTCCAGGCTGAGTTCGTTGGCCATGTCGTAGTCGTCGGGGGCGGAGTTCTTGTCGAGCGTGCCGGCGAGCACCAGGTAGCGCGCCACCTTCTCGGTCAGGTCGATCTTTTCGCGTGCGGGAAAGTCTTTCATGGGATCGCCTCTGTGGAATCGAATCTGCCGAGGTTACATGATGCCTTCACCGGCCGGCACGCCCAGCGCATCGAACACCCGAGCCGCCGCATAGGCGTCGTTCGCGGCGTAGAGCAACTGGCCCTCGGAAAGCTGGCGTGCGGCCCAGTTCGACGTGCTGGCCTTGCCCGACTTGATAAAACGGCGGTTGAAAACCACCGCCACGGCGGTCTTCACGCCGATGTCCTTGCGGTAGCCGCGGCGGTGAAAGATGCTGTTCAGGTCGACCACGCTGCGGGCTTCGACCCCCAGCTTGATCAAGATGCGGCGCCGGTCGTCGCCGAGCCCGAAACCGACCTTCAGTGCCGGGTGGGATTCGAGCAGGCCGGCCACCAGACTGCGGCAACGGGGCTCGTGAAGCTGGAACACCCAGGCCTGCTGCAAGGTGGCGAGTTGCACGGTGTGCGGGCCGTCCGAGACCTCGCCCTTGGCGAAGGTCGGCTTCGACTCGGTATCGAAGCCGAGCACCGCCGCACATGCCATCTCGCGGATCGCCTGCTCGGCCTGTGCGGCCGTTTCGACGAGCCGGATGCGGTCGAGCCCGAGGCGCTCAAAGGGTTCGAGCAAGGCGATCTGAGGTTTGTTCGGGACGGGCGGATGGGAAGGTGTCATCGTAAGTGCTTTGCGCCAGGGTCAGGTTGGTTCGGGTGGTTGTGCGGCACGGTGCCCGGGGCTGAATTGTTGCGTACCGGCCCCGCGTGAAACCAGCCGATTGCAGGGGTTCAGGGGGCCGCTGTCGGCCCACCCGCAGCGAGCATCGCACGTTCACCACGGTCTGCGCACAGATCAGCCGTGCTCTTAGGTTACGACGGCGACGCGACCTCACGACCGTCATGCTTCCCGGTTTCGTGGGGCCACCGATGCAGATAGCGCGGTCAACAACCTGAAGACAAGTAGATGACGGCATTCGGTCCTGCCAGTTCGTGCTCGCTTGCGTGTTGCCGTTGGCTGCGGCGCCCCGTCGCAGGCGTAGAACCTGGCCGACCTGCACAACTCGCAGGGCCACGAGCCACAGCCCATCAGGGCGGCGCTGGTGCCATAATAAAAACGGTATGCGCCTCACGACCACCGCCCCCAGAAAGTCAACGGCGCCGCATGCCGGTGCGTCGACCCTGTCTGCGCAGCCCTTCTTTTCGACCCCCGAGCAGCGCGTCGCGTTGGCTCGCCAGCGCTACTTCGAGGAGGGCGTGCGGCCCTCGGGCCTGGTGAGCGAAAACGTGATCCAGTCGTGGGCGCGCTGCCTGCAGGCGAAGCGCAACCCGGCCGATCACCTTGCCTTCAACCCAGTCACGCAGAGTCGGGTGCATTCCACGCTGGCGC
>CANJKD010000269.1 GCA_947474415.1 Burkholderiales bacterium
CCTGCGAGCGCGTCGGCCCGGCTGGCGGTGGGCGGCTATGACTCTTACGAAGGCGATGTCGCCGTGAGTGGCAGCGCCAGTCGCTTCGACTACGCCGCCTCAGTCAGCTTCGAGGGCAGCGACGGTGTGTCTGCCACGCGCCCAAGGCCGCGGAAATACTCCAACTACAACCCGGACCGTGATGGCTACGACCGGCGCACTGCGCAGTTGGGTCTTGGGTACACGCTGGTGCCGGGGCACCGGGTGTCGCTCAACCTGACCGATGCGCATCTGAAAGCCCACTACGACGGCACGGCTGCGCCCGATTACGACCCGGCGCTGGACCACATCAACCGGCTCGATACCCAGGTCATCTCGATCGGCTACGACGGCGTTTGGAGCCCGGTGTGGACCACACGCGTTCAGCTGGCGTTCAACGAAGACGATGCCAATCAGGGCGCTTCGGCGCCCGAGCGCAGCCTGACCCGGCGTCATCAGTACACCTGGCAAAACGCCTTCACGCTGGCGGCCGGTCATGAGGTGGTGGCGGTGCTCGAGCGTCTGGACGAGAAGGCCGAGCAGTTGAACTACTTGTCCGACAAAAAGCGAACCAACGACGCCTTCGGGCTGGGCTACTCGGGGCGCTTCGGCGCCAACCTGGTGTCGCTCGACGTGCGCCTCGATGACAACTCGGCCTACGGCCGCAACAACACCGGGCGCATCGGGCTGGGGCATGACTTCGGTCAGGGGCTGAGCATTCGTGCTCTGGCCGGTACCACCTTCCGCGCGCCGGCCTTCAACGACCTCTATTACAACGACTATGGCGTGGACGGCCTGAAGCCCGAGCGGGGGCGCAGCATCGAGCTGGGGTTCGACTGGCGCGCTGAACAGAGCAGCGCTTCTGTCACCGTCTACCGCAACCGCGTGAAGGATCTGATCAGCTATCAGGCCGATCCCGACTTGTGCCCAGCCCACCCAACCTTCACCTACGAAAGCCAGCCGGGCTGCGCAACCAACTTCGGCCGGGCGCTGCTCGAAGGTGCCAGCCTCTCGGCAACCCACCAGATCGACGCGCTGAGCCTGCGTGCCGTTGTGGATCTGCTCAACGCCAAGGACGACGACACCGGTGCGCGGCTGCCCTATCGTGCCAAGCATCAAGAGACCCTGTCCGCCGATTACCAGATCCGTGACTGGACCTTGGGCGGCACCGTCATGGTGGTGGGTGATCGCACCAGCAGCATCATCGACGGTGTGGTGCTGGGCGGCTACACCACCATCGATCTGCGGGCGCGGTGGCGTTTGACGTCGCAGTGGCGGCTCGAGGCCAAGGTGCTCAACGTGACCGATCGCGACATAGAGTACGTGCGCGACTACCGTGCACTGGGGCGCCAGGCCTGGATCGGCGTTCGCTACAGCGGTGTCGGGTTCTAGACAGACAAAATCGGCGCATGCATGAACTCATCCTCGGCGGCCAGCGCAGCGGCAAGTCGCGCTGCGCCGAGTGGCGCGCGGCAGCGTGGCTGGCGCAGCACGGCCACTCGGCCGTGCTCATTGCCACGGCACTGGCCGGTGACGACGAGATGGGCGCGCGCATCGCCCGGCACGAGTCCGACCGGGCGCAACGCGTGCCCGGCCTGGCCACGGTGGAGGTGCCGGTTGACTTGCCGCAGGCGCTTCGTTTGCAGGCCGCGCCCGGCCGCCTCATCGTCGTCGACTGCCTGACGCTGTGGCTCACGAACCTGATGCTGCCGCTGCACGCTGAGGCGCTCGGTGACGCGGCCGTGGCGGGTGCCTGTGAGGCGCTGAGCGACGCCCTGGCCGCCGCCAGCGGCCCGGTGCTGCTGGTCTCGAACGAGATCGGCCTGGGGCTCACGCCGATGACGCGCGAGGCGCGCCGCTTCGTCGACGAACTGGGCCGCTTGCACCAGGCCGTTGCGGCCGCCTGCGGGTGGCTGACCTTGATGGTGGCAGGCATCGAAGTGCCGGTAAAGCGGGGCGGTCTATGAGGCCAGACCTTGCGCGTCATGTTGTGGGCTACTGCATGCGGTGGTGGACCACGCAGCGTTTACGTTGGCCTGAATTCGGCCGGGCCGCGTGCCTGCTCGCCGCGCTGCTGCCGGCCGCCGCGCACGCCGAGGTTTCGCTGCGCGACGACCGTGGCGCCACACTGGTGCTGGCCGCGCCGCCGCAGCGCATCGTCAGCCTGTTGCCCTCGATCACCGAGAGCGTGTGCGCGCTCGGCGCCTGCGCGCGCCTGGTCGGCACCGACCGCTTTTCCAACTGGCCCGACAGCGTGCGCGCGCTGCCGAAGCTCGGTGGCCTGGACGACGCGCAGATCGAACGCATCGTCGCCCTCCAGCCCGATGTGGTGCTGGTGTCGGCGTCGGCGCGCGTCACCGACCGGCTCGAAGCGCTGGGCCTGAAGGTGCTGGTGCTGGAATCGCGCGACCATGCCGACGTGAAGCGCACGCTCGCCCTGCTGGCGCAGATGCTGGGCACGCCGGCGCAGGCCGAACGGGTGGCTGCCGCCATCGAACGCGACACCCGCGCCGCCGTCGCGCGCGTGCCGGCGCTGCTGCGCGGCAAGCGCGTCTACTTCGAGGTCGACGACACGCCCTTCGCGGCCGGGCCGGTCTCGTTCATCGGCGAGATGCTGGCGCGGCTCGGTGTGGCGAACGCCGTGCCGGCCGAACTGGGGCCGTTCCCGAAGCTGAACCCGGAGTTCGTGGTGCGCCTGCAGCCCGACATCATGATGGCCAATGACCGCAACTTGGCCGACATGGCCAAACGCCCAGGATGGACGGCACTTCGCGCGTTGCGCGATGGGCAGACTTGTGGCTTCTCGAGCGAACGCTACGAGCTGTTGATGCGCCCCGGCCCGCGCATGGGCGAGGCCGCCGGTGTGCTGGCCGACTGCCTGATGGCGATCGCCGCCAAGCCGCCTGCCGCCAAACCGTCTGCGGCCATGGCGTCTGCGGAAAAAGCGCGTTGACATGAGCGACATCGACCGCAAGCGCCGCCAGCGTCTGGTCATCGGCCTGCTGCTGACCACGCTGCTGCTGGCCGGGGCCGGCCTGGCGGCGGGCAGCGAGGGGTGGTCGCTTTTCGGCCTGGCGCAGACCTGGAGCGGGCCCGATGGCGCGCTCATCATCGGCCAGATCCGTGCACCGCGAACGCTCGGCGCGTGGCTCACCGGCGCCTTGCTCGGCGTGGCCGGCGCCACTGCGCAAGGCCTGTTCCGCAACCCGCTGGCCGACCCCTACCTGCTCGGCTCGGCCTCGGGTGCGTCATTGGGGGTGGTGCTGGTGTTGGCCGCAGGCGTGCTCGGTGGCCATGCCATCAGCCCGGCCACTGCCGGTGCCCTTGCCCGCCTCGGCCTCGTCAGCGCGGCGTTCGCGGGAGCGTTGCTCGGCGTGCTGCTCACGCTCACGCTGGCGCGCGGCGCGCAGCAGACCACGCGCTTGCTGCTGGCCGGCGTGGTGGTGGGGGTGGTGCTGTCGGCGCTCTCTGACCTCGTCACCACCGCCGCGCCCGATGCGCTGCGCGGCAAGCAGGCCTTTCTGCTGGGCAGCACCGGCTTCCTGGGCTGGAGCAGTTGTGTCGCGCTGGCAATCGGCTTCGCCGTCACGCTGCCCTTGAACTGGCGCCTGGCGCGCGCGCTCGACGCGCTGACGCTCGGCGTCGACAGCGCCCACAGCCTGGGCCTGGCGCTGCCGCGCGTGCGCCTGGCGCTGATCGCGGCGCTGGCGCTGGCCACTGGCCTGGCGGTGTCGCAGGCCGGACTGATCGCCTTCGTCGGCCTGGTCTCACCGCACCTCGTGCGCCGCTTTGCACCGGCGCCGCACGGCTTCACGCTGGTCGCGAGCGCGGCCACCGGCGGCACCTTGCTGCTGATGGCCGACGTGCTCGCGCGCACGCTGATCGCGCCGCAAGAGGTGCCGGTCGGCGCGCTCACCGCGCTGCTCGGTGGCGGTTACCTGATCTGGCTGCTGCACCGAAGGCGCAACGCATGAGACGTCCGGTGTCAGCCTGTTCCCGTCGGGCTGCCGCGCCGGGCCGCCATCGGCCAGAGGCCGATGGCCTTCGGCAGGCGACGAACCGTCCGCAGGAACGGTTCGTGTCCGGCCTCAGCCCCAAGCAATGCCCGACCAAGGGCCACGCAGGGGCCTCTTCGTTGCCCTCGGAGGGTCGATCGCCGTACTCGCTGATCGGGGTGTGGTCATGACCATGCTGCTGGCGCGCGAGGTGAGCGTGGCACTCGGCGACACGCAGGCATTGCAAGGCGTGAGCCTTGCAGTGCGACCGGGCTGGACCGCCATCGTCGGCCCGAACGGCGCCGGCAAGTCGACGCTGCTGCGCGTGCTGGCCGGCCTGCAACGGCCCGATGCTGGCGAAGTTCAGCTGCACGGCCGGCCACTGGCGCAGTGGCCGCTGCAAAAACGCGCCACGGAGATGGCCTGGCTTGCGCAGCAGGGCGAGGCGAGTGGCGAGCTGACGGTGCGTGAGGTCGTGCACCTCGGCCGGCTGCCGAGGCTTGGCCTCTTCAGCACGCCGACAGAGCAAGATGAAGCGCGCGTCGATCAGGCCATGGCCGACGCCGAGTGCTCGCCGTGGCAGCAACGCCGCCTGCATGAACTGTCAGGTGGCGAGCGCCAGCGCGTGCTGCTGGCGCGGGCGCTCGCCGTCGGCGCGCCCTTGCTGCTGCTCGACGAGCCCACCACCCACCTCGACCCGCCGCACCAGGTGGCGCTGGTGCGGCTGGTGCAGCGCCAGGTGCGCGCCGGCACC
>CANJKD010000270.1 GCA_947474415.1 Burkholderiales bacterium
AGTTTTGGAATTGCGCTCTTCCTCACCGAACTCTCGCCGGCCTGGCTAAAGCGGCCCTTGGGCACAGCCATCGAACTGCTTGCGGCGATCCCGTCGATCGTCTACGGCATGTGGGGCCTGCTGGTGTTCAGCCCCTTGCTCTCGACCTACGTGCAGCAGCCGCTGCAGTCGCTTTTCGGCGGCGTGCCTTACCTCGGGGCGCTCGTCTCGGGTCCGCCAGTGGGCATTGGCCTGTTGTCGGCCGGAATCATCCTGGCCATCATGATCATTCCGTTCATCGCCTCGGTGATGCGCGACGTGTTCGAGGTCACGCCACCGCTGCTGAAGGAATCGGCCTACGGCTTGGGCTCAACCACCTGGGAAGTCATGTTCAAGGTGGTGCTGCCCTACACCAAGACCGGCGTCGTCGGCGCCATCATGTTGGGCTTGGGGCGCGCTTTGGGCGAGACCATGGCGGTGACTTTCGTGATCGGCAACCAGAACCAGCTCAACTCTGCGTCGCTCTTCGAGGCGGCAAACAGCATCACCTCGGCCTTGGCGAATGAATTTGCGGAGGCCGGCGAAGGCCTGCACCAGGCATCACTCATCTACCTCGGGTTGGTGCTGTTCTTCATCACCTTCGTGGTACTCGCATTTTCCAAGTTCTTGCTGGCGCAGTTGAAGAAGAGTGAAGGTGCACGCGTATGAGCGCTTCGCCCGCGATCAGCTCGAAGGCCTCAGCACTGCAAGCCTCCCGCGTCAGCAAGCACACTGCGCGCAAACGCGTCAATGCGATTGCGCTGACGCTCTCGCTCGCCGCGATGGCCTTCGGCCTGTTCTGGCTGATCTGGATTCTGGTCGAAACCGTGCGCCTCGGCATTGGCGGGTTGACCTTGTCGTTGTTCACCGAAATGACACCACCGCCGCAAGCGGAGACAGGTGGCCTCGCGAACGCAATATTCGGTTCGTTCACGATGGTGGCGTTGGCCACGTTGCTGGGTACGCCAATCGGTATCTTGGCCGGCGTCTACCTTGCCGAGTACGGGCAAAAGACCTGGCTGGGCAGCATCACCCGTTTCATCAACGACATCTTGCTGGCCGCCCCATCGATCGTCATCGGGCTGTTCATCTATTCAGTCGTCGTGGCGCGCATGAAGAGCTTTTCGGGCTGGGCTGGCGTGCTGGCTCTTGCACTGATCGTGATCCCGGTCGTGATTCGTACCACCGAGAACATGTTGTCGCTGATCCCGAATGCGTTGCGGGAAGCCGCTTACGCGCTGGGAACACCGAAATGGAAAGTCATCATGACGGTGACGCTGAAGTCGGCTCGTGCAGGCGTACTCACCGGCATCCTGCTGGCGCTGGCTCGAATCTCCGGCGAGACGGCACCGCTGCTGTTTACTGCCTTGTCGAATCAGTTCTGGACCAGTGACCTCGGTTCGCCGATGGCGAGCCTGCCGGTCACCATCTTCAAGTTCGCGATGAGCCCGTATGAGAACTGGCAAAAGCTCGCTTGGGCAGGCGTCTTCCTGATCACGATCGGCGTGCTGATCTTGAACATCCTCGCCCGAACCTTCCTCCGCGACAAACATTGAGCCTGGACCTCATCATGGACAAACGAGTCGATCTTCCCGTGACCGAAAGGCCCAAGCTGTCGGTGCGCAATCTCAACTTTTACTACGGTAATTTCCTGGCCCTGAAGAACATCAACCTCGATATTCCCGAGAACAAGGTGACTGCGTTCATCGGCCCCTCCGGTTGCGGGAAATCCACATTGCTGCGCACCTTCAATCGCATGTTCGAGCTGTACCCCGAGCAGCGTGCCGAGGGCGAGATCATGCTTGACGGCGAGAACATCCTGACCTCGAAAGATGACGTCTCGCTGATCCGAGCGAAGATAGGCATGGTGTTCCAGAAGCCCACGCCGTTTCCGATGTCGATCTACGACAACATCGCGTTCGGCGTGAAGCTGTTCGAGACACTGCCGCGCATCGAGATGGACGAGCGCGTGGAGTGGGCGCTGAAGAAATCGGCGCTGTGGAACGAGGTGAAAGACAAGCTGAACCAGAGTGGGTCCGGCTTGTCGGGTGGTCAGCAGCAGCGCCTGTGCATCGCACGCGGCATCGCCATCAAGCCCGAAGTGCTGCTGCTCGATGAGCCATGTTCTGCGCTCGATCCGATTTCCACTGGCAAGATCGAGGAGCTGATCCACGAATTGAAGTCCGACTACACCGTCGTGATCGTGACGCACAACATGCAGCAGGCAGCGCGCAGTTCCGACTACACAGCCTATATGTACCTCGGTGACCTGATCGAGTTCGGCCCGACTTCCGATGTCTTCATGAAGCCGAAGAAGAAGGAAACGGAAGACTACATCACCGGTCGCTTTGGGTGACTTTGCATTTCACTACGCCCCTCGTCCCAAGGAATCGACCATGAGCGACAAACACCTCTCCACCCAATTCGATGCTGAGCTCAGTGGCATCTCCACCCGCGTGCTTGAGATGGGTGGCATCGTCGAATCGCAGGTTGCGCGCGCGGTCTATGCGTTGACCAACATGAGTGCCGATATCGCCTCCGACGTGCTGATGATCGAGGAGCGCGTGAACCAGACCGAGATCGAGATTGATCGTGACCTGTCCACCATCATCGCGCGGCGCCAGCCCACCGCGCGAGACCTGCGCTTGCTCATCGCCATCTCGAAGACGATTGGCAACCTGGAGCGCGTGGGTGACGAAGCAGCTCGCATCGCGCGCACGGTGCAACGCCTGGTCAACTCCGGGGTGTCGAGCCGGCTGCGCCTGCCGGTGAATGACCTGGCGTATGAATCGGAACTTGCCGTCTCGCAACTGCGCAAGGCGCTCGACGCGTTTGCCCGCCTCGACGTCGAGAAGGCCATCGAAGTGCTGAAACAGGACGACCTGATCGATCAGGAGTTCGAGGGCCTGATGCGCAAGCTGATTACCTTCATGATGGAAGACCCGCGCACGATTTCATCGAGCATCGACCTGGTGTTCGTTGCCAAGGCGATCGAGCGCGTGGGCGACCATGCCAAGAACCTGGCCGAGCAGATCATCTACATCGTGAAGGGCACGGACGTGCGCCACAACACGATCAGGGCCGTCGAGTCGCTCGTGCGCTGACACCCACTTTCAGGAGACCCATCAATGAGCCGGATTCTCGTCGTCGAAGACGAATCAGCGATCGCCGAACTGATCTCGATCAACCTGCGTCACGCCGGGTTCGAGGTCATGATCGCCGCGACTGCTGAACAAGCCCAAGCCGCCGTGGACGGGGTCTTGCCCGACCTCGTCATCCTCGACTGGATGCTGCCTGGCCAGTCAGGCCTGGCGCTGGCCAAGCGCTGGCGCTCTGACGCTCGCACGCGCGAGATGCCGGTCATCATGCTGACCGCCCGTGCCGACGAGTCCGACAAAGTCGCTGGCCTCGACGCCGGCGCCGATGACTACCTGACCAAGCCGTTCTCGACCAACGAACTGATGGCGCGCATCCGGTCCGTGCTGCGTCGCAAGGCGCCTGAGGCGCTCGACTCGGCGGTCGAGGTGGGGCCCTTGAAAATTGACCCCGCAACGCGCCGGGTGACACGCGTCATCGACGGCGAAGTTCGCGAGGTGAAGCTGGGCGCGACCGAGTTCCGCCTGCTGCACTTCTTCATGACACACCCCGAGCGTGTGCACAGCCGCTCGCAGTTGCTCGACCGGGTCTGGGGCGACCATGTATTCATCGAGGAGCGCACCGTCGACGTGCACGTGAAGCGCTTGCGCGAAGCCCTTGGGCCGGTGCAGTGCGCGCCAATGATCGAGACGGTGCGGGGGGCAGGTTATCGTTTGACGGGCCAGGCCGAAGCCATGCTCATGGCGGCTGCAAAGGCGCTGTCGGCGTGAGCCGCAGGCGACCGTTTCAACGGGCTCCGGAACGATGAGTTGGCTTGTTGCGCGCATCGTTTCGGCCGTTGCCGGGATGGCGGTCGGAGGCCTGATCGGCCTGTTTTTCGCGAGCGCCGGCTACGTCGTGGTGGGGGCCTTGCTTGGCGGCGCTTGTGTCATCTGCATGACCGTGTTTCGCGACACGCTGTGTGGCTTCCGGCTGATCGACTGGCTGCGTGGTCCACAAGAGAGTTCCGTGCCCCGCGACGTCGGCCTGTGGGGCGAGCTGGGCTATCGCATCGAACGATCGATCCGCTTGCGCGACCAGTCGGCGGCGGTCGAACGGAACCGGCTGACGCAGTTTTTGTCGGCAATGGAAGCGTCACCGAACGGCGTGATGCTGCTCGGCGCCGGTGACCAGATCGAATGGTGCAACTCACTGGCCGCTGACCACTTCGCCCTTGATCCGCAACGCGACCGGCGCCAGCCGGTGACCAATCTGGTTCGGGCTCCTGCCTTCGTCGCGTACCTGCAGGCGGCTGATTTCGACAAGGCAGTGCAGTTCCCCGACCCGCCTGGCCGGCGCAGCCTGTCGGTGCAGGTGCGCACCTATGGCGACGACCAGAAGCTGGTGATGTCGCAAGACATCACCGAACGTGAGCGGTCCGAAGCGATGCGGCGTGACTTCGTTGCCAATGTTTCGCACGAAATTCGAACGCCGCTCACCGTGCTGGCGGGCTTCATCGAGACGATGACGAACCTGCAGTTGACGGAAGTGGAGCGCAAGCGCGTGCTGGTGCTGATGACAAAGCAGGCCGACCGCATGGGCTCGTTGGTCGGTGACCTGTTGACGCTTGCGCAGTTGGAGGGAAGTCCGCACCCCGCAGCTGATCGA
>CANJKD010000271.1 GCA_947474415.1 Burkholderiales bacterium
CGACGGGCTCAACAGCGCCAGGCGCGTGCTGGCGCCGGTGAGCGCCGCTTCGCGCTCAAGCTGCTCCAGGTAGAGGCGGTAACTGCTGGCGCGCATCAGCTCCGGTTCGCCGAACGGAATCGTGGAGTCGAAAAGATCACTGTGCATGGCAACGCTATTTTCACCTCTCGGCGGCACATCCGAAATGGGCAAATGCCGCGGTGCGCGCAAGCATTCGCGCAGACCCGGTTCGCTCAGACCTGCGCGCGCGCCCGGTCCAGCGCGCGCCAGAAACGCGCATCCTGCGTGGTCGCGAAGTTGATGCGCATCAGCGTGGTCGGCCGGTGCGTGGCATGGAACAGTGCGCCGGGGGCAATCAGCCAGTCGTCGAGCATGACTTGCGCGAGGCGCTCGGTGTCCACCCCCACATCGACCCAGCCGAACAGCCCGCGCGGTGGCGACGCGAAGCGGCAGCCGTGCGCTTCAGCGAGCTTCACGGCGCGCGAGCGCGCCGCCTCCAGCTTCAGCATCACGCGCTCGGTGTGGCGCCGCAGCAGGCCTTGCTCAAGGCACAGCGCGAGCGCGATCTCGGTGAGGCCGGGCGTGGTCAGCGTGGTCAGCAGCTTGGTGTCGACGAGCCGGTCGACGAGCGCGGCAGGGGCGGCCACGAAGCCCACGCGCCAGTTCGGCACCAGGATCTTCGAGAAGCCCGAGATGTAGATCGTGCGCTCCAGCGCATCGAGCGCGGCCATGCGCGGCAAGTGCGTCGGCGCGAGGTGGGCATAGGTGTCGTCTTCCACGATATGCAGGCCATGCGCCTGAGCCAGCTGCAGCACGCGGTGCGCCGACTGCAGCGAGAGCGACGCCCCGGTCGGGTTGCTCAGCACCGACACCGTGACGTACAGCCGGGGCCGCTGCGCCGGCTTCTGCGCCTCGATGAGGCGCTGCATCACCGCCAGGTCGGGCCCGTCTTCGCCGCGCGGCACCGGCAACACGTGCATGCCCAGCGCCGCCAGCCGAGCGTATTCGATCGACCAGCCGGGCTCGTCGACCAGCACGCTGTCGCCGGCGCGCAGCAGCGTGCGGGTGACGATGTCGAGCGCCTGGGTGGCGCCGATGGTGGTGATGATTTGCTGTGGCGACGCACTGACGCCGAAGTCGGTGAGCTTGGCGCTGAGCGCCTGGCGCAAGCGCAATTCACCCGCCGGCTCGCCGTATTGCAGCGACACTGCGCCGAGCTGCGCGCCGGAAGTGGCCTTGCGCAGCGCACCGGCCAACAGGGGCAAGTCGAGCCAGTCGGCGGGCAGGGTGCCCAGGCCCGGCATCGGCCGCCCACCCGGCGGCTGGAACATGCCGCGAATCAGCGAGGTGGCGCTGATCGGCAGCGGGTGTGCCGGCACACGCTCGGCACCGCCCACGCCGCCGTGAGCGGCGCGTGCTGCGGCCCGGTCTGAACCCGACTCGCGGACGAAGAAGCCGCGTTGCCGGCGCGCTTCGACCAGCCCGAGCGCGAGCAGCTGGTCATAGGCCGCGACCACCGTGTGCGGGCTCACCTGGTGGCGCTTTGCGCACTCGCGCACCGAAGGCAGGCGCGCACCGGGCGCGAGCAAGCGCTGGCGGATGCGCTCGGCAAAACGGCCGGCCAACTGGTCGGTCAGCGTGGTGTCGGTTTCGCGGGCGAGCGGGGCGAGGGACGAGAACGAGGTGTCGAGCATGCGCGGGTGCAGGCGGGTGCTGCCAAGTGTGCCGGTCGGATGACCAATACAGATTCGCTGCATCAAGTGTTAAGTGTACCGGTTCTGTGCTGGTCTTCGGCCGTAGACTGTGTCCATGAACCCGATAGCGCACAAGGTGAAAGGCGGCACGACTCAGGCTGAGACAAGAGGCCTCTGGCTCGGCCTGCTTGGCGTGACGATCTTCGCGATGACGCTGCCAATGACGCGCCTGGCCGTCGGCCCCTTGTCCGACCCGCAACTGCCGCCTGCCTTCGTGACAGTCGGCCGCGCCGCGTTCGCCGGCCTGCTGAGCGTGGCTTACCTGTGGCTCACCGGTGCGCCGCGTGTGCAGCGCCGCCACCTGCCGGCGCTGGCGTTCTCGGCGCTGGGCACTGTGGTCGGCTTCCCGCTGTTCCTGAGCCTGGCGCTGCGCCAGGTGGATGCGATGCATGCGGCTGTCGTGACCGGGCTGATGCCGCTCGCCACCGCCATCGGCGCAGCGATCTTCTTCCGCCAACGGCCGTCGAACGGCTTCTGGGTTTGCGCCGCGCTCGGCTGCGCGATGGTGCTGGCCTTTGCCGCCTATCAGGGCAGCGGCAGCCTGTCGGCCGCCGACGGCCTGCTGCTGCTCGCGGTGCTGAGCACGGCGGTCGGCTACGTGGCCGGCGCGCGCGTGGCGGCGGAACTGCCGGCCCAGCAAGTCATCTGCTGGGTGCTGGTGATCAGCCTGCCGTTCACGGTGCCCGCCATGCTCGCCACCTGGCCGCAGGCGCCGGTGCGTACCAGCGCCTGGGGCGGCTTCGCCTACGTGACGCTGTTTTCGATGTGGCTGGGCTTCTTCGCCTGGTACCGTGGCCTGGCGCTCGGCGGCACGGTGCGCGTCAGCCAGGTGCAACTCGTCCAGCCCTTTCTCGCGCTGCTGTTCGCCGTGCCGGTGCTCGGCGAGAAGCTCGAAGCAACGACGCTGCTTTTTTCGCTGGCGGTGATCGCCGTCGTGTTCGTGAGCAAGCAGATGCCGGCCCACACCCCCAGCCCCCCAACCGGTAAGTCGTGATGACTGCGAATTCCCCGCTGACCCGCGCCACCGCCACCACCGCCACCTCCCCATGGGCGCTCGCGCGCCGCGCCGAACGCATGAACCCTTCGGTGATCGGCGAGATCCTCAAGATCACCGAGCGCCCCGGCATCATCTCGCTGGCCGGTGGCCTGCCCTCGCCCGACAGCTTCCCGGTCGAGGCGATGCGTGAGGCCACCGCCCGCGTGCTGCGCGACGCGCCGCGTGAGGCGCTGCAATACGCCGCCAGCGAAGGCATCGCACCGCTGCGTGAATGGGTTGCGGCGCACCTGGCCGAACAGGGCATGCCTGTCGATGCGTCCCAGGTGCTCATCACCACCGGCTCGCAGCAGGGGCTCGACCTCGTCGGCAAGGTGCTGATCGACGCCGGCAGCGGCATCGCGGTGGAGGCGCCCACCTACCTCGGTGCGCTGCAGGCCTTCGCGCCCTACGAGCCCGAGGTGGTCACCCTGCCTTGCGACGACGATGGCCCGCTGCCCGAATCGCTGGGCATCGCGAAGGGCGCGCGCTTCTTGTACGTGCTGCCGAATTTCCAGAACCCGAGCGGCCGCTGCATGAGCGAAGCACGCCGCGCGGCGCTGGCTGACGCGAGGCGCAACACCCTGCGCCTGTCGTTCGTGACGGTGGCCGCAGCCGAGATCGAATGCGGCGTGGCGATCCTGGCGCAGGCGCTGAGGGCGGCAACATGACGCGGGTCGAGCGGCCCTCGCCGGCCCGCACACCCTGGGCGGGTCGATCGACGTACCCGTCGAACGGGGGGCGCCCATTCACCCAAGTGGATGTCTTCACCGACACGCCGCTGCTCGGCAACCCGCTGGCCGTGGTGCACGACGCGCAAGGCCTGAGCGATGCACAGATGCAGGCCTTCGCGCGCTGGACGAACCTGAGCGAAACCAGCTTCCTGCTGCCACCCACCGACCCGGCCGCCGACTACCGGGTGCGCATCTTCACGCCACACCGCGAATTGCCCTTCGCCGGCCACCCGACGCTCGGCAGCTGCCACGCCTGGCTGGAGGCGGGCGGTGTGCCGCGTGCCGCAGACGAGGTACTGCAGCAATGTGCGGCGGGTCTGATCCGCATTCGGCGCGGCAGCGCGCGGCTCGCCTTTGCCGCGCCGCCGTGCATTCGCAGCGGGCCGCTCGACGCGGCGTTGCTGGCCCGAATCTGCGCCGCATTGGCACAGCGTCCGGCGGACATCCTGGGCCACCAGTGGGTCGACAACGGCCCGGGCTGGTGTGCGATCCGTCTGGCCTCGGCCGAGGCGGTGCTGGCGCTGCGCCCCGACTGGCCGGCGCTGCACGACATCAAGCTCGGCGTGGTCGGCCCGCACGCCGCGGGCAGTGATGCGCAATTCGAAGTGCGCGCGCTGATCGGCGAGGGTGCGGGTTACGAAGACCCAGTCACCGGCAGCCTGAACGCCAGCCTCGCGCAGTGGCTGATCGGCAGCGGCGTGGCGCCGCCGTGCTACGTTGCCGCGCAGGGCACGCGCCTGGATCGCCGCGGCCGCGTTTTCATCGAACGCGTGGCCGGCCAGGTGTGGGTCGGCGGCAGCAGCGTGAGCTGTGTTCACGGCGGCCTCGCACTTTAATGTCGGCGCCGAGGTCGGCATGAACGCTGTGTCTGTACTCGCACTCGACCACCTGGTGCTCGCCGCGCGCACGCTGGCCGAAGGTGTGGCGTGGTGCGAAGCGACCCTGGGCCTGCGGCCGGAAGCCGGCGGGCAGCATGGGTTCATGGGCACGCACAACCGCGTGTTCAGCGTCGCTTCGCCGGCCTTCCCGCGCGCCTACTTCGAGATCATCGCGATCGACCCCAAGCTGCCTGCGCCCGCTCACCCGCGCTGGTTCGATCTGGACGATGCCGGCCTGCAGCGCGCGTTGGCGAGTGGCCCGCAACTCGTGCACTGGGTCGCGCGCTGCGATGACATCACGGCCACCCACACCACGCTGCGCGCCGCCGGTATC
>CANJKD010000272.1 GCA_947474415.1 Burkholderiales bacterium
AGCTGCGCTTCGCGGTAGGTGGGCCCGCCCTGCACGGTGGTGCCCACGCCGGGGGCGATCGACGCGTCGAGAAAGTCAACGTCGAAGCTGACGTGCAGGTGGGTGTTGGCGTCTATCGTCGCGAGCGCCAGCTCCATCGCGTGGCGCATGCCCATCTCGTCGATGTAGCGCATGTCGAAGACGTCGAGGTCGGCGTCGTGCACCAGGCGCTTCTCGCCGGCATCGACGCTGCGAATGCCGATCTGGCGCACCACCTTCGGGTTGATGGCGGGCACCGTGCCGCCGATCTCGATCAGCGCCTGCGGACCGTAGCCGCACAGGCAAGCCACCGGCATGCCATGGATGTTGCCGCTGGGGGTGAGGGTGTTGGTGTTGAAGTCGGCGTGCGCGTCGAGCCAGAGCACGCGCAGTTTCTTGCCGGTCTCGCGGCAGTGGCGCGCCACCGCGCTGATGGAACCGATGCCCAAACAGTGGTCACCGCCCAGCAGAATCGGCAGGCGGCCGAGTTGCAGTTCGGCATACACCGCCGCATGCACGGCCTGGTTCCAGGCCACCACTTCAGCCAGATGGCGGTAGCCGTCAACTGGCGGCAGCCAGGGGTTCGCCGGGCCGATGAGGTTGCCACGGTCGATCACTTCGAGGCCCTGGCTTGTGAGCACCGGCGCGATGTCGGCCACGCGCAAGGCCTCGGGGCCCATGCTGGCCCCACGGCTGCCGGCACCGATGTCGGTGGGCGCGCCGATGAGGCTGATGCGCTTGTTCATGGCAGGGCCTTCTTTCAAAAATCGGCCAGACCGACCGCCTTGTCTTCGTCACGCAACTCGAAGCCATATTCGGCTTCGAGCACACCCCAGGCTTCTTCGGCGGTTTCGACGAAGCGGAACAGGTTCAGGTCAGCCGCGCTGATCATGCCGGTCTCGACGAGCAGGTCGAAGTTGATCAGCCGGGTCCAGAATTCGCGGCCGAACAGCAGCACCGGGCGGCGGCGCGACTTGCCGGTCTGGATCAACGTGAGCGCTTCGAACAGTTCATCGAGGGTGCCGAAGCCACCGGGGAAGGCCACCAGCGCCACCGAGCGCATCAGGAAGTGCATCTTGCGCAGGCCGAAGTAGTGAAACTGGAAACACAGTTCGGGCGTGATGTAGGGGTTGGGCGCCTGCTCGTGCTGCAGCACGATGTTCAGGCCGATGCTCTTGCCGCCTACGTCGAAAGCACCGCGGTTACCGGCTTCCATGATGCCCGGGCCGCCGCCGGTGACGACGTAGAGGGGCGTGTGCCACTGGCGCGATTTCTCGGTGACGATGGCAGCGAAGTTGCGCGCCTCTTCGTAGTAACGCGACATGGCCAGCTGGCGCTCGGCTGCCGCCAGCGCACTGGCGTCGTTCGCTGCACGTGCTTCGTCGAACAGGCGCTGCGCGGCATCGGCCGGCAGGATGCGGGCGCTGCCGAAGATCACCACGGTCGACTCGATGCCTTGCTCATCCTGCACCAGTTCGGGCTTCAGCAATTCGAGTTGCATGCGAACCGGGCGCATTTCTTCCCGCAACAGGAAGCTGGTATCGGTGAACGCCAGCCGGTAGGAACTTTCGGGGCCTTCATAACGAGTCAGCGGCGGGGCAGCGACCGCGACGTCTTGTCGGGCGCTCGGGAAGTTGCGTGCGGTGAGGTCAGTCTTTGGGGTCATTCGCGAAGCTTAAGGCAAGGGCGGAAGGGCGGAAGGGCGACCGGAGAAGCCTCAGCGCTGCGCGCAGACCGGACACCCGGGGCTGCGGTTCAGCCGGATTTCGCTCCATTCCATCGCCCGCGCGTCCAGCATCTGCAGCCGCCCGGCTAATGAAACGCCAACCCCCGTGAGCAGTTTCAGCGCCTCGGCCGCCTGCATGCTGCCGATGATGCCCACCAGCGGAGCGAACACACCCATCGTGGCGCAACGCACCTCCTCGAACGTGGCATCGGCCGGGAACAGACAGGCATAGCAGGGCAGTTCGGGTGAACTGCCCTCGCGCATGTCGTAGACCGAAATCTGCCCGTCGAAACCGATGGCCGCGCCCGAGACCAGCGGCTTGCGGCGTGCCACGCAGGCCGCGTTCACCGCATGGCGTGTGCTGAAGTTGTCGCTGCAATCGATGACGACATCAGCCTCGGCCACCCAGGCGTCGAGGCTTACAGCATCGGCACGCAATTGCAGAGCGTTGACCCGCACATCGGGGTTGATCGCCGCGACGGCCGCCGCCGCCGAGGCCACCTTGGGCTGCCCGACACGGGCGACGTTGTGGGCGATCTGGCGCTGCAGGTTGGTCAGGTCGACCACGTCGGGGTCGACGATCGTGAGGGTGCCCACGCCGGCGGTGGCAAGGTACAGCGCCACCGGCGAGCCCAGCCCACCCGCACCGATCACCAGCGCATGGGCTGCGAGCAGCCGTCGCTGGCCTTCGATCCCCAGTTCATCAAGCAGAACGTGGCGTGAGTAGCGCAGCAGCTGGTCGTCGTTCATTGGCGCAGGATACAAACAAAACGCCCGTGGGCTGCACGGGCGTTTCAGGGTTGATGGGGGGCGGCTCAGTTCGCGCTATCGGCCTCGGCCTTGCGTTCGACGGCGGTTTTGCTGACCAGGACCGCCTTGCCCTTCAGGCGGTTCAGCGCTTGCGTGAGCTGGAAGTCTTCCGCGCTGCCGAACTCCGGCGGCGGCTTCAGTTCACTGCGTGCAACCTTCTTCGCGGGTTCGTCTTCTAGCTTCTTGCGTGCTTCCTCGCGCGCCTTCTCGCGGGCTTCGTCTTTTTGCTCGGCGCCCTGGCCGCTCTGCAAGTGCTTTTCCAGATCGGCCTCGCGGGTGCGCAGCGCGGCGAACAAGTTGCCTTCGGCGGTTTCGTCGAGCATGACGTCGGGCACGATGCCCTTGGCCTGGATGGAGGCGCCACTGGGCGTGTAATAACGCGCGGTGGTGATTTTCAGCGCCGTTTCAGGCGAGAGCGGGCGCACGGTTTGTACCGAGCCCTTGCCGAAGGTTTGCGCCCCCATGATGGTGGCACGCTTGTGGTCTTGCAGCGCGCCGGCGACGATCTCGCTCGCCGAGGCCGAGCCCTCGTTGACGAGCACGATCAGCGGCACGCGCTTCAGTGCTTCGGGCAAGCGGCTCAGCGGGTCGTTGCCGCCGCGGCGCACGTAGTCGGAGGGGCTGGCCTTCAAGGTCTGCTTCGAGTCCGGCAACTGGCCGTTGGTGGACACCACAACTGCGTCGCTCGGCAGGAACGCTGCTGAGATCGCGACCGCGCCTTCGAGCAGGCCACCGGGGTCGTTGCGGAGGTCGAGAACCAGGCCCTTTAACTTCGGCTCCTGCTTGTAGATTTCGTCGAGCTTGCGGACGAAGTCTTCGACTGTGCGGTCTTGGAACTGGCTCACGCGCAGCCAGGCGTAGCCAGGTTCCATGACCTTGGAGCGCACGCTCTGGGTGCGAATTTCCTCGCGGGTGATGTTGACTGGAAAACTGCGGCTCTCGCTCTTGCGGAAGATCGTCAGCACGACTTTGGTGTTGGGCTCACCGCGCATGCGCTTGACCGCCTGGTCAACCGTCAGTCCCTTGACCAGGGTGTCGTCGATCTTGGTGATCAGGTCGCCGCTCTTCATGCCGGCACGGAACGCTGGCGAGCCCTCAATCGGGCTGACAACCTTGACAAGGCCTTCTTCCATCGCCATTTCAATGCCGATGCCGATGAACCGGCCGGTCGTGTTTTCGCGGAATTCTTTGTAGGTTTTCTTGTCGAAATACTGCGAATGCGGATCGAGGCCCGCGACCATGCCCGATATGGCGTCGCCGATCAGCTTTTTCTCGTCGACCGGCTCCACGTAATCGGACTTGACCATGCCGAAAACCGCCGCCAATTGCTGCAGTTCTTCCAGTGGCAACTGGGCCACGCCGTTGCGGGCGGTGGCTTGCAATTGCATGGTGGTGAGCGCGCCGGCGACAGCGCCAACGGCAAGCCACCCCGCAACCTTCAGTTTGGCACCCATCAGTGACCCCTTGTCCTGCCGTGTGGCTGCGTGAATTTGATTCAAGAAAACTCCGTCGGTCAGTATATTCTTTTGCCTTGTTTTCGGACGGTGGCCGATCGGGAAAGTTCCGCGCTATTCAGCAATGCTGCACTGCGCCGCGCTTGCTGGAGCCGGTGGGCTACTTCCGCGGGTTCTTCGGGGCTTCGTCCTTCGGGCGGAACCACTCATCGAACAGCGCGTCGGGAACAGTTTCCGGGTTCTCGCTGACTTCGGTGCCACTCAAGAGGTCGAATGACGACACGATCCACCCGCCGGACGACACTTCCGGCAGGTCGCCCTTGGCATGCGATGCGGCTGTGGCGTCCGGGTCAACCCACTCACCTTGAGGCGCGAGTTCTGTGATGCGCCAAACCAGCCGCTTCTTCGATGCTGGTGGCTTTCGATGGTTCATGAATGGAGCCCCGAGACGACTGTCAGGCGATCTGGCCGCCGTATTCCTTTAACCGACTATGCCACGACGGGCGGTGCGTGTCGTGAATCCGCCCGGTTGTGGAAATCGTGCGGGCGGCAGCCGGTTACAAGCCTCAAGGCAGCCATTGAGTACGGCGCCGGTGCCTGATCCCTAGCCCGAGTTTGTCATTTGGCCCCGTCACCTTCAATGGAATCAACGACTTAGAGCGACATTTCCGCGCGTATGGCACTACGTTTTTGTAGTTGCCGCTGGTTGTCGAGCCGGCC
>CANJKD010000273.1 GCA_947474415.1 Burkholderiales bacterium
AGAGCGTGTCAGGCTTGACGCAATTGGTCAGTGCCTCAAGCGCAAGGATTCAGCAATTGCACACCGATGCCGTCGAGCAGCGAAGCGTCTTTGTGCCCTGACAGCCGGTGGTGGTCATCTATTTTGAGCAGCGCGAATGCAGGCCGACCTCGGTCGGTCACGAACACCGGGCCCTCGGCCGTGGCGCGTTTGACAGCAGCCACATCGCGCCTGAATTCGCGGCTTGAAAACGTGGTGCTGGTCATCGTGATTCCGCGCCTTTCCTGAATACGTTTGTGTATGACGACAACTCCTGACGCGCATCAAAATCAGGGTTCAGGAGCGTCGGAGGGAAAGGCCGGCAGTGTAGGCGCTGGCAGCCTTTGCGCGCCAGGCTCCTCATTGATCACGGCCAAGTGCTCTGCGACGTGCACTACCCGCGACGACGGCATGGCCTGCCACCGGCCAAGTTCGCCTACAGGGCAACCACTTTCCAGCCTGCGGCCCGGGCAGCGGCACATTGGCGTGCATCAGCAGAGACGAACACATCGGCATCTCTCAACTGCGCGGCGCCGATGTGAATGGCATCCATTCCACGCAGCGCGCTGGCTTCCAGCGCCTCAATGGTGAACTTCAACACGGCAGACGGTATGGGGTGAATCTCAGCGATCAGGCGGCCATTGCGCAACACGCGAGCGACTTCACCGGCCTCGACAAGATCGAAGAAGTGCTTGGCTTGATTCCGAAGTTCGGAAAATGTGGCTTCGTGCCTGAGTCACCCCGGATTCGATGCGCACATTGGTCTGTACATCGGCGCTACCGAAGGCTCCATCAGGAACCGCGCTCACTCGATCCGCATCACCTGCCCCGCCGCGAGCGCATGTATGCGGTGCGGCGTGCGGAGTTGGCCGATCTGCGTCATCACCGCTTCCATCTCGCCGGGCTTGATGTGGGTGATGTGAACGTCGACGCTGCCCTGCAGATGCGCCAGTTCCTGGCCGAGCGCGGCCGGGCACAGGTGGCGGCTGATGCGGGCGAGCTGGCGCTCTTCGTCGCTGAAAGCCGTTTCGATGATCAGGTGCGCCACTTTCATGCGGCGCAGCCGTTCCCACAGCAGCGGGTTGGGGCCGGTGTCGCCGGTGTAGACCCACCAGCCCGGCACGCCGTCAGGCCCCGGCTGGCCGGCCACGGCGAAGCCGACCGCCGGCACGGTGTGCACCGCGCTCAGCACTTCGATCTGCTTGCCGTTCAGCGTGAGCAGATCACCCACCGCGAAGGGCACGAGTTGCAGTGCCGGGTGTTCGGCGCTGGGCAGGCGCGTGAAGTCGGGCCAGATCACGCCGTTGAAGATGTGGGTGCGCAGGGCCGCGATGGTCTCGGGCAGCGCATGCACCTGGATCGCGCCTCGGCCGAGCGCGTGGCGCAGGCGCATCACGCCGTCTGCGATGAGGCCGATCGACAGCACGTGGTCAAGGTGCGAGTGGCTGACGAGGATGTGATCGACGCGCGTCAGCGCTTCGAGATCGACGTCGCCAACGCCGGTGCCGGCGTCGATCAGCACGTCGTCGTCGAGCAGGAAGGCCGTGGTCTTGCAACCCGCCGCGATGGACCCGGAACAACCGAGTACGTTGAGAATCATTTGATGTCGAAGGTGTGTGCCCCGTCCCATTCTGCGGGTGGCGGGGCGCTGCGGTAGTGGGCAGTGCGCTGGTCGAGCTGCCGGTGGATGCCGGCCAAGGGTGAATCGGCGCAGCCCGGCTTCAGCTGCTGCAGGCTGGCCTGCGCGTGATCCCAATGTTGCAGCCGGTAGCCCGCCAGCGCAAGCCGCCAAAGTCTTAATTCTTCCTGAAACGTCGGGACACCGGCAAGCGCCGCTGGCAGCGGTGTGAAAAGCGTCACGTCCCGGTTTTTGCCCTTGACGCGAACGCGGTCGACCTCGCACCAGACGAAGCCGCTGGCGTGGCCGCCGACAGCGTCGGCCCGCGTGTCGCTGCAGGCTTCGTCGCGTGTGGCCTGCCCGGCCAGCACCTCGACGCCGTAGTGCCGCGCCAGCGCCTCGACGCGCGACGCGAGGTTCACCGCATCGCCCGTCACGGTGTAGCTGCGCCGCATGCTGGAGCCCATGTCGCCCAAGCACACCAGGCCGGTGTTCAGGCCGATGCCGACGCCGATCGGAGGCAGGCCGCGCGCCAGTTCGATGTTCAGGCCGGCGAGACGCTGGCCCATCGCGAGCGCCGCCTGCACTGCGTGGGCGGCATGCGCCGGGTCGGCCACGGGCGCGCCCCAGAAGGCCATGACGGCATCGCCGATGTACTTGTCGAGCGTGCCCCGGTGTTCGCGGATCAAGGCGGTCATGTCGGAGAAGAAGCGGTTCATCGGCACGCGCAGGTCCTCGGGCGACATCTGCTCGGACACGCGGGTGAAGTTGCGCATGTCGCAGAACACCACGGTGAGCACGCGGTTCCCGGCCCGCATGTCGTAGCGCGCTGGGTCGCGGGCCCTTTCGGTGACGAGTTCGGGCGGCACGTAGCTGCCGAACAGCCGCGCCAGCGAGCGCCGCTGCCGGCCTTCGACGATGAACGCGCGGACCGTGATGCCACCATAGAGCAGGGCCGCCAACAGCAGGCTGGCGGCGAGCGGCAGCAGCATTCGATACGTAGCGTAAGCCCACAGGTTCGCAGCGCTCATCAGCAGCGCCAGCGTCAGTGCCAGCTGCGCCGCCTGCACCGGGCGCAGCCGCGGCAGGCCGCCAGCAAGCACGGCACAGACCAGCAGCAACTGGACGATCTCGAAGCCGGCAGCCCAATCGGGCACCACCGGCAAGCGGCAGTCGAGCAGGCACAACAGCAGGTTCGCATGCACCTCGGTGCCGGGGAAGACCTCGGCCACTGGCGTCGAGCGCTGGTCAAAGGCGCCGGGCACTGTGGTGCCGACCAGCACCAACTTGCCCGCAAGGTGGCCGGGTGCGATGCGGTGGTTCAGCAGGTCGATCGCCGAGACGTATTCGTACGACCCGCCATGCGGCCCACCGGGCCCGCGAAAGGGCACCCGGGCCCGTGCGCGCGACTCGACCGGCAACGACAAACGGCTCGCGCCCTGTTCCAGCACGATGTTGTCCAGCGCCTGCCCGATTCTTGGCAGGCCATTCGGCAGACCGCTCAGCGGCACGAAGCCGGGCCGCACGCGCGGCGCGCCAGTGTGAACGCGGAACACCGCCAGCGCGAGTGGCTCGAAGAAACGCCCGCCCATTTCGGCGATCAACGGCACGCTGCGCACCTGGCCATCGGCATCGGCCACCGCGTTGAAGAAGCCGACCACGGCCGCGCGCTGGCGGTCGAACAGTTCGTTGGTGAGCGCCGCCAGATGGTCGCGGCCCCAGGGCCAGCGGCCGACTTGCGCCAGGCTTTTTCGTCGATGTCGACGATGACCACGCGCGCATCGAGCGTGCGCGGCATGAAGGCCCGCAAGCGGGCATCGGCCGCCGCCGTGTCGAGCGCGGTGACGAAGCGCAGTGGCCACGCGCCCACGGCGTGAGCCAGCGCCGCACCATCACGCCGGCCAGCAGCGCCGCCCGGATCACGCGCCAAACGACGCAGCGTTCGCTCATGCTGCAGCGAAAATTTGCGACGGCGTCAGGGCGCCGCAGGCGCGGCGCTCTCAGGCCTGAACGAACTGCATCTGCGTGCCGGCGAGTTCGATCACGTCGCCGTTCTTCAGGTGCACGGTCTCGCCGACCAGCGGGTTGCCGTTGACCGTGGGCTGCGAGGCGCCTTCAACGTGCGCCAGTACATAGCCGCCCGGGCGCTTGGTGATGGAGGCGACCTGCACGCCGGGCTTTCCGACCGTGGTGACGACCTTCGTCAACACCACTTCGCGGCCCGCAGCCGCACCGTTCAGTACGCGGATCGCGGCAGGCGCCGTGGACGCCCCAAGCGCACCGAAGCCGGAACTGCCGAAGTTGGCGCCCGGCAACTGGCCAGCCGGCGACATCGGCGGCCGGATGCCGGGCTTCATGATCATCGTCTTCTCGTAGTCGGTGCCGTCGTCGACGATGAACTTGATCTTGTACTTGCCGATCTCGACCGTGTCGTTGTGGCTGAGCAGCTGCTTCTTGACGGCCTTGCCGTTGATGTAGGTGCCGTTCGTGCTGTTGAGGTCTTCGATGAAGACATCGGCACCGACCATTTGCAGCACGGCGTGTTCGCCGCTGACGGCCAGGTTGTCGATCACGATGTCGTTGTACGGCCGACGCCCGAGCGTGGTCTTGTCCTTCGTGATCTGAACTTCCTTGATCACGACACCGTCGAGCGATACGACCAGTTTGCCCATGCTGTTTGTCCTCTTGTCTCTAAGGCTTTGCCGAGTCGGCTCGTTCGCAGTTTTCGGGAACCCCGGCGCCGCTTCAGCGCCGGAACGGCCACCAGGAACGCGCCGCGTCGGCAGGCCCTCGCACCCGCGCCAGCACCACAGAAATATTGTCCTTGCCACCCGCGTCATTGGCCGCATCGACCAGCGCAGCCGCCACTTCGGGCAGGGCCGCGCTGCCCATCAAAAGCTGCAGAATGCTCTCGTCGTCAAGCATGTCAGAAAGCCCATCCGAGCATAGCAGGTAGGTATCGCCCGGCAACACGTCGTGCAGGTGGGTCTCGAGCAACACGGTGTCTTCCACGCCGACCGCGCGCGTCACCAGGTTCTTGTTGGCCGAGAACGCCGCCTGCTCGGGGGTGATCAGCCC
>CANJKD010000274.1 GCA_947474415.1 Burkholderiales bacterium
AACGTCGCCGGCGTGCGCAAGGGCTGCGTGGCGGTGTTCGGCAGCGCCGACGCGGCCAGCGGCACCGAGCGCCTGGTCGTGCTGGCTGAGATCCGGCCAGCCGACGCCACAACGCAGGCGCGGCTGCGCGATGCCGTGTCACGTGCCGTCCTTGCCGCCATCGGCGAGCCCCCCGATGACGTGATGCTGGTGCCGCCGCACGCTGTCCTCAAGACCTCCAGCGGCAAGCTGCGGCGCTCGGCCTGCCGCGCGGCCTACGAGGCCGGCCGCCTCGGCGGCGCGGCGCCGACGCCGCGCCAGCAGGTGCTGCGCCTGGCCGGCGGTGCGTTGGCGGCGCGGGCGCGCGGGGCCGCGGCAGCGGTTGGCAGCGCACTGTTCGGTGCGTATGCGGCCCTCGTGTTCTGGCTGCTGGCCGCGCTGGCATGGCCGATCACCATCGCCTTGCGCAATACCGACCGCGCCTGGCGTGTCAACCACCGCATCGCCCGCGTGCTGCTGCGGCTGATCGCCACGCCGCTGGCCGTGCGCGGCCTCGAACACCTGCCCGCAGGTGCCTGCGTGCTGGCCTGCAACCACGCCAGCTACCTCGACGGCGTGATCCTCGTGGCCGCGCTGCCGCGGCCATTTGCCTTCGTCGCCAAGGGCGAACTGCGCGGCTCGTTCGCGCTGCGGCGCTTCCTCCAGGGCCTGGGCGTCGAATTCGTCGAGCGCTTCGACGTCGTGGGCGGGGTGGCGGATGCCGCGCGCCTGGCCGAGGCGGTGTCGCAAGGGCGTTCGCTGATCTTCTTTCCCGAGGGTACGTTCGCGCCGCAGCCGGGCTTGCTGCCGCTGCACCTGGGTGCTTTCGCCATCGCCGCGCGTGCGCGGGTGCCGCTGCTGCCGGTGGTGCTGCGCGGCAACCGCGAGTTGCTGCCCGACGGTACCTGGTGGCCACGGCAGGCGCGGCTCGAGGTGGAACTGTGCGAGCCGGTCATTGCCAACGCCGTCGACGATGATGAATTCGCCGCCGCGCTCGCGCTGCGCGCCGCCACGCAGCGCGCCATCGCGCAGCGCCTGTGAGTACCACGGTCATGAACGACCATCCGCCTCGCGTGCACCGGATCGAACGCCCCACCAGCTGGCGCAGCCGCGCCCTCGGCGCCGTGCTGCGGCTGGCCTTGCGCGAGCCGCTGCGCCCCGACGCCGACATCGCGCAGCTGCGCCAACGCTATGAGGCGCTCGATGCGCGCTACTTCCATCCGGACCGCAGCGTCGTGCGCGAGAGCGTCGACTGCGACGGCGTGCGGGCCGAGTGGGTCAGCGTGGCGCAGTCGCGGCCTGATCGGGTCTTGTTCTACCTGCACGGCGGCTCGTTCGCATTTCGTTTTCCGAATGCGCACGCGGCATTCGCCGCGCGGCTGTGCCGGCGCCTGGGGGCACATGCGCTGATCCCGGACTACCGGCTCGCGCCCGAGCATCCGTACCCGGCCGCGCCCGACGATTGCATCGCCGCCTACCGCTGGGCCCTGGCCCAAGGCCACGGCGCCGAGTGCATGGTCTTCCTCGGCGACTCGGCCGGCGGCAACCTCGCGCTGGTGACGCTGCACCGCGTGCGCCGCGCCGCCGAGCCCCTGCCGGCCTGCGCCGTGCTGTTGTCGCCGGCGGTGGATTGCACGCTCGAAAGCCGCAGCATCCGCGACAACGAAGCGCTCGATCCGATGCTCAGCCTGGCCGACGTGCTGGTGCTGCGACGCTGCTACCTGCCGTCGCCGACGCTGTATACCGACCCCGACGTCTCGCCGCTGTTTGCCGACTTCACCGGATTGCCGCCCCTGTTCCTGCAAGCCGGTAGTTCCGAGATCCTGCGCGACGAGGCGTTGCGCACGGCCGAGCGCGCGCACGCGGCCGGCGTCGACGTCGAGCTCGAACTGTGGCCCGAGACGCCGCATTCCTTCCAGATGGCGTCGTTCCTGCCCGAGGCGGCGCAGGCGATCCACCAGATCGTGCGTTTCATCGGCTCGCGCACCGGTTGGGCGCCCGCCACCGAGCGTGGGCCGGCTTGATCGGACGCAATGCCGTAGCGAGCACTGAGGTCCAGAGTTGTCGTTGCCATGAAGCCTATCGCCAAACCCGTGAAGAAGCACCCGAAGCCGCTGCGACCCAAAGGCGCGGCCAAAGTCATCGCCGAGACCGCGAGCGTGGCCGACGACGGTCGCATCGTCGAACACCCCGACGGTTACTACTGGCTCGGCCCGGACGCCAATGCCGAGTTCGGCCCGTTCGAAAGCCGCACGGCGGCGCGCGCCGACCGCGACCGCTACAACGAAGAGCTGCCGAGCGAAGGCGAGACGATGCAGGAGGCCGAGTGCGAGATTGGTGTCAACGAGTGGATCGATGCGGAGACCGGCGCCCCGGCCGAAGGCCAGTCGCCGCCGCACCTGGCGGAGTCGTGAGCTTGCCGCAGCGCGGGTACGCCGGTTTCACTCCCCCCTTCTGAGCGGGCAGCGGCCATGGAATTCAAGGACTACTACGCCGTTCTTGGCGTCGAGTACAGCGCCAGCGACGATGAGATCAAGAAGGCCTTTCGCCGCCTGGCGCGAAAGCACCATCCGGACATCAGCAAGGCGGCGGACGCGCAAGTGCGAATGCAGGAACTCAACGAGGCCTATGAGGTGCTGCGCGACAAGGAAAAGCGCGCTGCCTACGACCGCGTCGGCCAGGGTGCGCGCAGTGGCCAGCCGTTCGAGCCGCCGCCGGGCTGGGACAGCGGCTTCGAGTTCAGCGGCGGCCCGGGCAGCTTCGGCGCCGGGCACAGTGACTTCTTCGAGGCCCTGTTCGGCGCCGCGCGCCGCGCCGGCGGCGGCGCGCGCGGTCAGGACCACCACGCCAAGATCGTCGTGCCGCTCGAGGACTGCTTTCACGGCGCGACGCGCGAGATCACGCTGCACAGCCCCGAGCTCGATGCGCAGGGCCAGGTCGCGTTGCGCGAGCGAACGCTGCAGGTCGGCATTCCCAAAGGGATCCGCGCTGGCCAGCAGTTGCGCGTGGCAGGCCAGGGCTCCCCCGGACTGGGCGGCGGGACGCGCGGCGACCTGTATCTGGAGATCGAATTCGCGCCGCACCCGCGCTGGCGCGTCGAGGGCCGCGACCTGTACGTCACGCTGCGCGTCGCCCCCTGGGAAGCGGCGCTCGGCGCCGACGTGCCCCTGGCGACGCCCGATGGCTCGGTCGAGATCAAGGTGCCTGCCGGCTCGCAGGCCGGGCGCCAGCTGCGCCTGCGCGGGCGTGGCCTGCCCAGCGGTCCGCCAGGCGACATGTACGCCGTGCTCGAGGTGGTGCTGCCGCCAGCCGCCGACGACAAGGCCCGCGCGGCCTACCGCCGCTTGGCTGAAGACCTCGCCTTCGACCCGCGCGTCACGGCAGGAGCGCCGACATGAACCCATCATCGATACTGATCGGCGTCTGCCTCGCCGGCGACGAAGCGCTCGAGCTCGAAGCCTTCGCGGTGGCCTGCGGCACCGACGCCGGGTTCGTGCGCCTGCTGGTCGAAGAAGGGCTGCTGCAGCCTGCGGTCACACAACCGGCTTGGCGCTTCGGCGGCGAAGAGCTGGCGCGCGTGCGCCGAATCCGCCGCCTTCAACGCGACTTCGAGGCCAATCTGCAGAGCGTGGCCGTGATGCTCGACCTGATCGATGAAATCGAACACCTGCGCGCGCAGTTGCGGCGTGCGGGGATGGCCCCGCGCTGATCGGTGCCCTTCGCTCGCTCTGTGGGCGGAAGCGGACGCCGTCGGTGGCCTCAGCGCCGCTCGCGCCGCGCGCAATCCGCTCAGCCGGCCGCCTCGATCAGGGCCGCTTCCGGAGGGCTCGCGCGGAGTGCGGGTTTCAACTGTCAACGCTGGACGGCAAAACGGTTGGTCTTGCCTCTGGGCCTTGTTGGATCAAGGAGGACGGCGGCTGGGTCGAGATTGCGAGCGCACCCGACGCACCGCCCGTGCGAATCCGGCCAGCGCAGTTGGAGGTACTACTCAGTACGAGGACCGTGGTCTTCCTATCCTGGCAGTAAGGCTGGCTCTCCTGGCAGCGACGGGTTATGGCCGGGACTACCAGTTCGGAGTCGACACCGGCAGCAGCCATTCAATCCGGCAAAGGCTAGCTACGCCGCTTGCAGCTGAACGCGAGGAGCACGTCATGGCCCCAGCCGCTGCGGTGCAGGCGCAGAAACCTGTGCGCCAGGAGCCGCATTCAAGGAAGGCTTCGAGGTCGCTACCCGCTTGCGAGGCCGGCCACGCCGATCAGGCCACCAGCACCTGAACCGTCCAGCGCAAAGCACCCTCGTAGAGTTGGTCGGGCGGCAGACGCGGCGCGGCGGTCGTCGGCGGGGCCAACTCGAGGCCCGACAACAGCGGTTGCAGGGCGCCCAGCGGCACCAAGTGATCGCTCGCGCCGACGCGGCGGTGTACGCCGAGCCAGCGCCCTGCCAGGTCGAACACCGGTCCGCCGCGCGGACCGTCGGGCAGTTCGATTCCGAGCTGGCGTTCGGGAGAAGTGCCCACCGGCATGCCGATAAAACCGTTGCGCAGCCACGGCCACGCGGCCTGCTCGCTTGCACGGTCGTGCGCGAATTCGACGGCGCAGGCGGGCGATCCGGGGAAGGCATCAGCGGGCGGACGCGGCGGCGCCGGTAGGTCGTGCGCATCGATTTCAACCGCTAACAGGGCCAAACCG
>CANJKD010000275.1 GCA_947474415.1 Burkholderiales bacterium
CGGCCTCGGCCAGCGCGCGAACGTCGTCGGTGTTCAGCGTCGCCAGGCGCGCTGCGATGCGCGTGGCCAGGCCCTCGTGCTTCAGGAACTCGCGGAACGCGTGCGCCGTCGTGGCGAAGCCGCCCGGCACACGCACGCCGGTGGCGGCCAGTTGGCTGATCATTTCGCCGAGCGAGGCGTTCTTGCCGCCGACCGACTCGACGTCGGTCATTCTCAGGTGTTCAAACGGGGCGACCAGGGCGGTCGCCAGGGGGTTGCTTGACATGGGAAGAGCTCCGGATGGTGAAAAATCGGTGCGTCCCGACCGCCGCAACGCAGGCCCGAGCCAAGCTCAAGGGCGGCGAGATTGCGCGCACTCGCAGCACCAGACAAGGGTCGTGCTGGGCGGAAGGCGGCGTTCATCGGGTTGGGTTCGGAAGCTCGCAGATTCTAGGGGCGCGCAGGCGAGCCCTGCGGGCCGATTGCCTATGATGGGGCGAAGTCTCACAGCCCGGCATCGCCGCATTCCCCATGGCCAATCGCACCGTGTTCTATGTCTCCGACGGCACCGGCATCACCGCCGAAACCTTCGGTAATTCGATCCTGTCGCAGTTCGCAGTGAAGCCGCGCCATGTGCGCCGGCCGTTCATCGACACCGTCGACAAGGCCCACCAGGTGCTGCGCGAGATCAACCACACGGCCGAGACCGAGGGCCGCAAGCCGGTCGTCTTCATCACCCTGGTGAACCCGGAGATCCTGGCGATCCTGAAGCACGACTCGAAGGGCCTGGTGCTCGACATGTTCAACACCTTCATCGAGCCGCTCGAAGCCGAGTTCGCGATGACATCGAACCACCGCATCGGGCGCTTCGCCGATGTGTCGAAGAGCCAGGAGTACACCGACCGCATCGAGGCCATCAACTTCTCGCTCGCCCATGACGACGGCCAGTCAGCGAAGAACCTGGCCAGCGCCGATGTGATCCTGGTGGGCGTGAGCCGCAGCGGCAAGACGCCGACCTCGCTGTACCTTGCGATGCAGCACGGCATCAAGGCGGCCAACTACCCGTTGATCCCGGAAGACTTCGACCGCGGCCAGATCCCGTCGTCATTGGCGCCATTCAAGAAGAAGTGCTTCGGCCTCACCATCGAACCCGGCCGCCTGAGCCAGATCCGCAACGAGCGCCGGCCGGGCAGCCAATACGCCTCGGCCGACAACTGCCAGTTCGAGGTGAAGGCGGCCGAGACGATGATGCGGCGCGAAGGCATCGCGTGGCTGTCGTCGACCCACAAGTCGATCGAGGAGATCGCGACCACGATCCTGCGCGACCTGCGGCCGGATCGCTTGATGTACTAACGTTCGCCTCGGGTCACGGCGCGTTGCCGGGCCGACTCGTAGCAGCACACCGCCAGCGCCACCGCGACATTCAGCGACTCTTCGCCGCCCGGCTGCGGGATGCGCAGCGACTGCGTGCAGCGGCCCATCAACGCCTCCGACACGCCCTGCCCTTCGTGGCCCATGACCCAGGCGCAGGGCCAGGGCAAGGCGACTTCATGCAACGCCCGCACCGCGTGCGAACTGGTGGCCAGCAGCGGCAGCGTCAATGCGGCGAGCGCGGTTTCATCGAGCCCCTCGACCAGGTGCAGACCGAAGTGCGCGCCCATGCCGGCGCGCAGCACCTTGGGTGACCAGAGCGCCGCCGTGCCTTTCAATGCCAGCACCTGGGTGAAACCGAAGGCGGCCGCACTGCGCAGGATGGTGCCGACGTTGCCAGCGTCCTGGAGCCGGTCGAGCACAACGCTGGGCGCGTCGGTGTGCAGCTCGGCTGCACCGCCCCAATTGCGGACGAAGCCGATCGGTGAGGGCGATTCGAGTGCGCTCAGCATCGCCATCAAGGCATCCGGCACCACGGCCACCGACGCAGCGATGCTGGCGACCTGGCGCAGCGCGGGCACCTCCCAACCGGATTCGGTGATCACCGCCAGCGCCACGGCCAGGCCACGCTGCGCACAGGCCGAGCACAGGTGCTCGCCTTCGATCCACACCACACCCAGCTTGCGATAGGCACCAGGGTCGGCGTTCAGCTTGCGCAGCCGCACCCACAGCGGGTTGTCACGCGAGCTGATCGCCTTGACCTGTGGCGTATGGCTCATGTCACGGTGCCGCAGCCAGCACCGCACGAACCGGCGCGAAACTGCGCCGGTGCTGCACGCAGGCCCCGTGCTCACGCAGCGCTGCCAGGTGCGCAGCCGTCGGGTAGCCCTTGTGGGTCGCGAAGCCGTATTGCGGGTGCTGCGCATGCAGTTCCAGGCAGAGCCGGTCGCGGTGCACCTTGGCCAGGATCGACGCGGCCGAGATCGCCGCCACTTTCGAATCGCCCTTCACGATCGCCTCGGCGGCCATCGACAACGGCGGCAGCCGGTTCCCATCGACGAGCACCTTGTGCGGCCGCAAGCGCAGGCCATCGACGGCGCGCCGCATTGCCAGCAGCGTGGCCTGCAGGATGTTCAGCGCATCGATCTCAGCGACGCTGGCCTGCGCGATCGAGCAGCACAGGGCGCGGGCGCGGATCTCGTCGAAGAGCCGTTCGCGGGCGCGCTCGGTCAACACCTTGGAGTCTCTCAAGCCCTTGATCGGCGCCAGGTCGTCGAGAATCACCGCAGCCGCCACCACCGGGCCGGCAAGCGGGCCGCGCCCGGCCTCGTCGACGCCGGCGACCAGGCCGGGCCGGTCGAGGTATAGACCGATCAGGTCAACCTGCAATGACTTTTTCGATCGCATCGGTGGCGGCCTGCGCGGTGTTGCAACGCAGTTCGCGGTGCAGGCCCTCGAAGCGCCGGCACAGCGCTTCGCAGCGGGTCGGGTCGTCGAGCCAGTCGAACGCGGCCTGTGCCAGCCGGGCCGGGGTTCCATCGCCCTGCACCAGCTCGGGCACGGCGAACTCGTTCAGCAGAATGTTCGGCAAGCCGACCCAGGGCTGGTATTTCATGCGCTTCATCATCTGCCAGCTCACGGGGTGCATCGCATAGGTGATGACCATCGGCCGCTTGAACAGCATGGCTTCGAGCGTCGCGGTGCCACTCGCCACCAGCGTGACGTCACACGCAGCCAGGGCCTCGTGCGAACGGCCGTCGAGCAGGTCGATGTCGATGTCGATGGCGTGCTGGCGGCGCAGCGGTTCGATCAGGTGGCGGAAGCCGGGCACCACCGGCAGCAGGAAGCGCAGGCCGGGCCGTTGCCGATGCATTTCGGCGGCGGCTTGCAGCAGGCGTGGGGCGATGTATTGCACCTCGGACCTGCGGCTCCCCGGCAGCAGCGCAACCACCACGTGCTCGGTGCCCAGGCCCAGCGCGAATCGACTCGCGGCGCGCGGCACGTCGAGTGGAATCGCGTCAGCCAGTGGGTGGCCGACGTAGCTCGCGGCAATGCCCTGCTTCGCATAGATGGCGGGTTCGAACGGGAACAGGCAGAGCACCAGATCGGTGGCGCGCCGGATCTTCTCGATGCGCTTGCCTCGCCAGGCCCAGATCGACGGGCTGACGAAGTGAATCGCCTTCGCGCCCTGCGCTTTCAGCCGCGTTTCCAGGTCGAGGTTGAAATCGGGCGCGTCGACACCGATGAAAGCATCGGGCTTGTCCTGCAGCAAGCGCTCGGCCAACTGCTGGCGAATACCGGAGATCTCGCGGTAGCGGCGCAGCACTTCCATCGAGTAGCCATGCACCGCGAGCTTTTCGTGCGGCCACCAGGCCTCGAAGCCGTGCGCGGCCATTTTCGGGCCACCGATGCCGAAGGCTCGCAGCGCCGGCCAGCGAGCGTTCATGCCACCGAGCAGCAAGCCCGCGAGCAGGTCGCCCGAAGCTTCGCCTGCCACCATCGCGAACCGAGGTGCTTGCGGGTCCATCAGCGGCGCTTCAGCGGGCGATGCCGCGAGTGGCACGGGCGAGGAAGTCGCTCATCATCGCAACATCGTCCGCCACATGCGGGGCGTCAATGGCGAGAGCAGAAATCGCATCACGCGCTTCCTCGAAGGTCAGGCCCGAGCGGTACAACAGGCGGTGCATCTGCTTGACCGCTGCGAGCCGTTCGGTGTCGAAGCCGCGCCGGCGAAGGCCCTCGACGTTGAAGCCGCGCACCGCCAGCGGGTTGCCGTCGACCATCATGCAAGGCGGCACGTCTTGGGTCACCGCGCTAGAGAAGCCGACGAAGGCGTGGGCACCGATCTTCACGAACTGATGCACGCCCGACAGGCCGCCGACCGTGACCCAGTCACCCACGTGCACATGGCCCGCGAGCGTGGCGTTGTTCGCCAGCGTGGTCTGGTCGCCGACCTGCACATCGTGCGCAATGTGCACGTAGGCCATGATCCAGTTGTCACTGCCGATGCGGGTGACGGCGGCATCTTGAGCCGTGCCAAGGTTGAAGGTGCAGAACTCGCGAATCGTGTTGCGGTCGCCGATGTGCAGTTCGGTCGGCTCACCGTCGTACTTCTTGTCTTGCGGCACGGCACCGAGCGAACAGAACTGGAAGATGCGGTTGTCGCGGCCGATGGTGGTCCGGCCCTCGATCACGCAGTGCGGGCCAATGCGCGTGCCCGCAGCCACCCGAACATGTTCACCAATGACGGTGTACGCGCCGACACTGACGCTGACGTCGAGTTCGGCGCCCGCTGCGATGATCGCGGTGGGGTGAATGCTCGCCATGCTGCTCGGCTC
>CANJKD010000276.1 GCA_947474415.1 Burkholderiales bacterium
CACGCCGATTCCGCTCTTGTGCAACCTCACGACTTGCTTTCGCCTTTCGTGAAGTTGCTCCAGTGTCTGTTTGCGCGCGTTCTCTTTGTCCATCCATCTTGGAGCTTACGTTCACCTAAAAGTTCCTATTTCTTTGGGCCGAATCAATATTGGCCGATAGACCGATGGCATGTGGAGCGCCTGGATGCACAGCGACGCGAGTGCTTCCGCGCCGCCTTCGACGATCATTTCTGGGCCACTATGCCGGCCATCGACGGTGCGCTGCAGGCCTGCCATCGCCTGCAGGATGCAGGCTTCGACCTGGTGTGCGAGTCGGCACTTGATCTCAAATTCGAAGCGGCGCGCCTGCGCAACCTGCGTGACCTCGGCTTCCCGATCAAGCGCGTGGTCGCGACCGGCAACGCGGCCGGCGAGCGCAGCCCGAAGGCCGACACCATCACCGAACTGCGGCCCGTGGCCTTCGTCGACGACTACGTACCCTATATGCGTGGCGTTCCAGGCGATGTGCACACAGCGCTGGTGCTGCGGGCGCCGAATGGCAGTCCGAACGTCGGCGACGACATGGTGCTGGCGAAGTCAGTGCACCACGATCTGTCGGCGTTCACCGAGCATTGGCTGGCGCGCTGACAGGTGTGCCACAAGGTGCGCTGAACCTCTTCGTTCAGCGCTTTACACATGGGCACGTCTCAGTCGGGTTTGGTACGCGCTGCAGCCGGTTCAAGGTCCGCGTCGACATCCGGCAACCCGGCCTCGGCATCGACGCTGAAGCTCTCGCTGGCCCAGGCGCCGAAGTCGTTGTTCTTGCAGCGCACACTGCAGAACGGCCGGTACGGATTCTCGGTGGAGTAGAGGCAGGAACTGCCGCAGCCAGGGCAGCGCACCAGTCTTGATCCGACGGGGTGGGTGATCATGAGCAGAGGGTCAGCTCGAAGATCGTGTCGGCGGGGCTCGGCCGCAGCCGGCCTTCGGCGTCCTGCTTCATCAGGCGCACCGAGACCATCAACCGGTGGCCGCTGATCTCGGGCACGAGGTCGTCGACCGCCGCCAGCCGCACCCGCAGCAGCTGGTAGACGCGCCCCTGCGGCAGGCTTTGCTGGTACTGGCCTGCGGGCGCCACGACCTTGTGCGGTGCGCCCGACTCCCGCAGCAGGCCGAGCAGCACCTGCAGCGCTTCTGCCAGCGGCATCATCGAGCCGACCCACTGCATCAGGTCAGCGCGCCGGCTGATCGGCTCGTGCTGCTGCCATGCGTAATAGGCTGGCAGGTCGAACTCGCAGGTGCCACCGGGAATGCTGATGCGGCTGCGAATGCTCATCAGCCATTCGTTGCTGTTCAGCGCCGCACCGGCCTTGCCTGACAGCTGGTTGAGGCCGCTGAAGGCATGGTCGATGCGCTCGGTGATGTCGTCGAGCGCACGCTCTGAAATGGACGGGTTGCCGCGGTAGCCGTTGAGTTGCTGCTTGTGCTTGTCGAGTTCCTTCAGCAGGTCGGATTTCAGGTCGGCGCGCGCGGCGACGTCCATGATCTCGAACAGCGTGGCCAGCGCGTAATGGTGGTCGACAGTGGTGTCCCGCGCGATCAACTGGCCCAGGCGATCGAACAGGTGTTCGAGCCGCAACATCGTGCGAATGCTTTCGTTGAACGGGTATTCGTACAGGATCACGGTGCGGGTTCCACTGCAGGTGCCGGGGGGCTGTCGACGCGGGATTGTTTCATAGCATGCACATGGCACGGCGCCTGTTTCAGGCCACTTCCGCTGTCCAGCGTTGCCAGACCAGCCGCACTTCATCATCGAGCTGAACTTCGCTGATCGTGTCGTTGAAGATCACCGCATCGGCACACCCCCGGCGCTGATCGCGCGAGGCCTGCTGGGCGATCACGGCCCGCACATCGGCGGCAGCCCAGCCGGAACGCGCCACGACCCGACGCAGCTGCGTTTCTTCCCGGCAGTCGACTACCAATACCTTGTCGACACGGGCCCGCCAGCGGCCCGATTCGACCAGCAATGGCACGTCGAACACGACGGCTCGTGCGGCCTGCGAAAGCTTCGCCTGACGCTCGGTCTCGGTGCCAATCAACGGGTGAAGAATGGCCTCCAGGCGCCGCTTGGCCGAGGGGTCGGAGAAGGCCAGCGCGCGCATGGCGGCCCGGTTGAGCGCACCGTTCGCGTCGATGAAGTCGGCACCGAATGCAGTACGAATAGGCTCGATGGCCGCGCCGCCAGGCAAGGTCAGCTGGCGTGCGATGGCGTCCGTGTCCACCAGCGCCGCGCCCAGTTGTCGAAGCTGCGCGGCCACCGTGCTCTTGCCACTGCCAATGCCGCCGGTGAGGCCGATACGCAGCATTGCAGCTAGATCGGCGGCAGCCACAGATGTGTCAGCTGCTCGCCGAAGAACAGCGCCGCGATCCCACCGCCGGCCAGGTAAGGCCCGAACGGAATCGGCACGTCCTTGTCATGGCTGCGCAGCATGATCAGGCCGATGCCCACGAGCGCGCCGACGGCAGAAGAGAGCAGGATGATGGACGGAATCAGCGCCCAGCCCATCCAGGCGCCGAGCGCAGCGAGCAGCTTGAAGTCGCCCGCACCCATGCCCTCCTTGCTGCGGATCAGCCGGTAGGCATGGAACACGAACCACAGCGACAAGTAACCCGCCACCGCGCCGCCGACCGATGCGGCCAGGGGCACGGGCGTCCAGCCAAGTGCGGAAGACACGATGCCGGCCCACATCAGCGGCAGGGTCAGGTCGTCGGGCAGGAACTGAGTGTCGAGGTCGATGAAGGCCAGCGCCACCAGCGTGGCCGAAAGGCCGCACCACAGCAGTGTGGCCGGGTGCGGGCCGAAGTGCCAGCCGCAGACCGCGAACAGCACGGCCGTCAACAATTCGATGGCCGGGTAGCGCATCGGGATCGGTGTCTTGCATGCCGAGCACCGACCGCGCAGCGCGATGTAGCTGACGACCGGGATGTTCTCTTGCCAGCCGATGGGGTGCGCGCAGGAAGGGCAGCGTGAGCGCGGTGTCGACAGGGTGATGGGCGCTGGTGTGTCGATTTCCACGCCGAGCAGTTCGGCGCTCTCGACCTTCCAGTCGCGGTCCATCATCAGCGGTAGCCGGTGGATCACGACGTTCAGGAAGCTGCCGATGCACAGCCCCAGCAAGCCGAGCACGAGCGGCGAAAGCAGTGCCTCGGCGAACTGCGCATCCATGGCCGAGGAAATCAGACGACTTGGCCGAGCTTGAAGATCGGCAAGTACATCGACACGACAATCCCGCCGATCAAGGTGCCCAGGATCACAATGATGAACGGCTCCATCAGGCTCGACAGCCCCTTGACTGCTTCATCGACCTCGTCTTCATAGAACTCTGCGGCCTTGCCCAGCATCTGGTCGAGCGAGCCCGACTCTTCGCCGATGGCGCACATCTGGATCACCATGGTCGGGAACACGCCCGTGGTCTGCATCGAAGTGGTCAGTGCCGAGCCGGTGGACACGTCTTTCTGGATCTGTACCGTGGCTTCCTGGAATACCGCGTTGCCCGCAGCTCCACCCACTGAGTCGAGTGCTTCGACGAGCGGCACGCCGGCCGCGAACATCGTGGACAGCGTTCGCGTCCAGCGTGCCACCGACGACTTGAATACCAGGTCACCGAAGACCGGGACGCGCAACAGCAGGCGGTCCATGAACTTCTGCATCTTCAGCGAGCGCCGCCACGACTGCATAAAGAAGTAGGTGCCACCGCCCAGAATGCCGAAGATCAAGTACCAGTAACTCGTGAAGAACTTCGACATCGCGATCACGATCAGCGTGGGCGCGGGCAGGTCGGCGCCGAAGGACTTGAACACGTCCTCGAACGCAGGGATCACGAAGATCATGATGACGGCTAGCACCACAAAAGCGACCACCAGAACGGCCACCGGGTAGATCAGCGCCGACTTGATCTTGTTCTTGATCGCCATCGTCTTTTCCTGGTAGACGGCCAAGCGATCAAGCAGGGCTTCAAGAATACCGCCCGCCTCACCCGCTTCCACCAGGTTGCAGTAGAGGGCGTCGAAATGCAGCGGGTGCTTGCGGAACGCCGATGACAGGCTGGTGCCGGTTTCCACGTCCGAGCGAATGTCGGTCAGCAGGCGCGTCATCCTCGGGTTCGTGCTGCCGCGCCCGACGATGTCGAACGACTGGATCAACGGCACGCCGGCACGCATCATCGTGGAAAGCTGGCGCGTGAAGACGGCGATGTCTTTCTGCTTGATGGACTTGCCACCGCTCATGCGGCGCTTCTTGACCTTGTTCACGAGGATGCCCTGGCGGCGCAGGCTGGCGCCTACGACGGCCTCGCCGCCAGCGCGCATCTCGCCGCGAACGATCTTGCCGTTCTTGTCTTTGCCTTCCCACTCGAAGACCAGGTCCTTGACGTTTTTTGCGGCCGTTGCAGTCGCCATATTGCCTTTCGAGGAAACCGATCCTCGCCCCGTCGATTGTGGTTGCTGATGGACCTTCTTATTCGTTCGTCACCGAGATCACTTCCTCGAGTGTCGTGACACCGGACCGGACCTTGATCAGGCCGGACTGGCGCAGGTCGCGAACCTGCTCGCGCTGCGCCTGCACGGCAATGTCCATGGCCGTCCCTTCGTTTAGGATGATCTTCTGGATTTCTTCGGTGATCGGCATGACCTGATAGATGCC
>CANJKD010000277.1 GCA_947474415.1 Burkholderiales bacterium
AGCGCATCGCGATGTGCAAACCGTTCCAGGTCAACGCCGCGGCAATGGCCGCCACGTGCAAGCCCAGGGCGCGCTTCATGCACTGCTTGCCGGCGCTGCACGATCTGAACACCGAGATCGGCCGCCAGGTGCACGAGCGATTTGGCCTGGAAGCGATGGAAGTGACCGACGAGGTCTACGAGTCGGAGGCGTCGATCGTTTTCACCCAGGCCGAGAACCGCATGCACACGATCAAGGCGGTGCTGGTGGCGACGCTGGGGTCATGAGGCCCCCAAGCTCGCTGCGCTCGCGGCCCCCCGAGGGCGCGCGCGTTCGCTTGGGGCGGCCCGGCGCGAACGCATGATGCGTGTCGTCATCGCCGTCGGCGGCAACGCTCTCTTGCGCCGCAAGCAGCCCGCGACCGCCCAGAATCAGCTGGACAACGTCCGCGTCGCGGCGGGCGGCCTGGCCGCGGTGGCGCGCCGGCACGAGCTGATCGTCGTGCACGGCAACGGGCCGCAGGTCGGCCTGCTCGCGCTGCAATCGGAGGCCTACAAAGAGGTGCCTGCGTACCCGCTCGACATGCTGGGCGCCGAGACCGATGGCCTGATCGGCTACCTGCTTGAGCAGGAGATCGGCAATGCCCTCGGCGCGGAGCGTTGCGTCGCCACGCTGCTGACGCGCATCGAAGTCGAGGCCGATGACGCCGCCTTCGACGCGCCAACCAAGCCGATCGGCCCGCTCTATGACGCCGAACGTGCACGAGCGCTGCAACGCGAGCGCGGCTGGGCCATGGCGCGCGACGGCAACGCCTGGCGCCGCGTTGTGCCATCTCCAATGGCGCGGGCAATCGTCGATGCGCGCCCAATCGGCTGGTTGCTGGAGCGTGGCGCTGTCGTCGTTTGCGGCGGTGGCGGTGGCATCCCGGTCGTGCGCGACGCGCATGACCGCTACCACGGCGTCGAGGCGGTGATCGACAAGGACGACTGCGCGGCGCTGATCGCCGAGCGACTAGATGCCGACGCCTTCATCATCGCCACCGACGTCGACGCGGTGCAGGCGCATTGGGGCACGCCCGAGCAGCGCGCCTACGGCGAGGTCACGGCGGCCGAACTCGAGCGCGCCGTATTTGCCGCGGGCTCGATGCAGCCCAAGGTCGCCGCGGCCTGCCGCTTCGCGCGCCGCACTGGGCGCGCCGCGGCGATCGGATCGCTGGAGCAGATCGAGGCGCTGGTGGCGGGCGAGGTCGGCACGCGTCTCCTGCCGCTTTGATGCGCGCGTCGTATTGGCCCTGAGTGGAGTCAATCAGTGCCAGCGCTGCCGCCCTAGAGTGTTGGCTCGAATGGCTGCGAACGGGGTGGCGGCGATGGGTGCGACGATTGAAAGCGAGGCGGTGCGGATCGGTGCGCGCGGCCTGCAGGCGGAGTGGGTGCGGCCTGCGCGTGCCATCGGGCTGGTGGTGTTTGCGCACGGCAGCGGCAGCCGCCGCGGCAGCCCGCGCAACCGTTTCGTTGCCGAGGTGCTGCACCAGCATCGCCTGGCCACACTGCTGTTCGACCTGTTGAGCGAGGACGAGGCGCAGGATCGCAGCAAGGTGTTCGACATCGCCCTGCTGGCCGAGCGCCTGTGCGAGGCGCTGGACTGGCTGGGCGAGCGCGACGGCGAGGCGGGTCAGCGCCGCGTCGGCCTGTTCGGTGCCAGCACCGGCGCGGCCGCGGCACTGCAGGCGGCGGCTGAGTTGCCGGGCCGCGTTAGCGCGGTGGTCTCGCGGGGCGGGCGCGCCGATCTGGCGGCGAGCTTCCTGCCGCGGGTGCAGGCACCGACGCTGCTGATCGTCGGCGGCGCCGACAAGCAAGTGCTGCAGCTCAACCGCGCGGCGCTGCGCGCGCTGCGCGGCGCAAAGCGCCTGGAGATCGTGCCCAACGCGACCCATCTGTTCGAAGAGCCGGGCGCGCTCGACGCCGTGGCGCACTTGGCCGCCGATTGGCTCGTGCGTCACGCCGAGGGCGGGTCGCTGCAATGAGCCCGCGTTTTGCCGACCGCACCGAGGCCGCGCGCGCGCTGGCCACGCGCCTGGTGGACGAACACCTGCCCGAGCCGCTGGTGGTGCTGGCGTTGCCGCGCGGCGGCGTGCCGATCGGCGTCGAGGTGGCCAAGCGCCTGCACGCACCGCTCGACCTGCTGCTGGTGCGCAAGATCGGCGCGCCGTGGCAGCGCGAGCTGGCCGTGGCGGCGGTGGTCGACGGCGTTCACCCGGAAGTCGTGATCGACGAAGAGACCAGCCAGGCCACCGGCGCCAGCCGCGCCTACATCGACGAGCAGGCACAGATCGAGTGGCGCGAGATCGAACGCCGCCGCGCGGTGTACCTGCGCGGCCGTGCACCGCTGCCGGTGCGCGGCGCCACCGTGATCGTGGTCGATGACGGCATCGCCACCGGCACCACGGCGCGTGCGGCGCTCAAGGCGTTGCGCCGGCGCGGCGCCGCGCGCCTCGTGCTGGCGGTGCCGGTGGCGCCGCATCGCACCTTGATGGCCTTGCAGCGCGAAGTCGATCGCATCGTCTGCCTGGCCGAGCCCGAGCCGTTTCGCGCCATCGGCCTGCACTACCGTGATTTCGAGCAGGTCAGCGACGAGCAGGTGCTGGCCGCGCTCGATGCGGCGGCCGCAGCGACGGCTGAATCCGGAGCGGCGGGGGAAGGACCGCATTGATGCCCCTCTATCGCGCCCGCGCGGCGCGCCGCACCATGGCGTGTAGCTGAAGCGCTGTCATCACCACCCATCACACAAGGATGCCCATGAGCCAAGTCAGACGCAACTGGTTGATCGTCGCAAACGCTTCGCGCGCGCGTGTGCTCGAAGAAACCGATCGCACCGGCCAGTACACCCATGTCGCCGACTTCGTGCACCCGCAAAGCCGCCTCAAGGGCGAGCAGCTCGGGGGCGATCGGCCGGGGCATGTGCATGCCGAAGGCCGCGGGGCGGGCGGCACCTCGTACCCGCCGCACACTGACCCGCGCGTGCGCGAGCATGATCGCTTCGCGCGCGAGGTGGCAACATGCCTGAACGAAGGTGTGGCCGGCGGGCGTTGTGCCGGGCTGACGCTGGTGGCGAGCGACCCCTTCCTCGGCCAGGTGAAGTCGCACCTGGGCGTGCAGACGCGCAAGTTGCTGCTGCGCACGGTCGCGGCCGACTACACGGCACTGCGCGACGACGCGCTGTCGGGGAAGTTGGCGGGGACCTGAGCGTCGGCCGACGAGGACGCGACTCGCGCCAGGCCGCAACATCGATCCGTACCTGCATCGCTGAAGCCCCGAGTGACGGCTTTCTTGCTGTCGCGCAGCCGGCGAGGCGAAAGAGCTGGGATGATCAAGCGGTGTCACCCCCTTCGCTCCACACAAAACCGCCCGACGCTCCGGCCGCGCCGCCCTGGCACGCACTGGGGCCCGACGTGGTGGGCGAGCATTGGACCGTCGATCCGGCCATGGGCCTGGACGACGTTGTCGTTGCACAGCGCCGCGCTGTGCACGGCCCCAATGCATTGCCCGAACCACCTCCACGCCCCCTGTGGCGGCTGGTGGCTCGCCAGTTCGTCAGTCCGCTGATCGCGTTGCTGTTCGTCGCCGCGGCGCTCGCGGTGGCCCTCGGGCATCTCAACGACGCGGCCGTGATCCTGGCGGTGGTGGTGCTGAATGCGGCGATCGGCAGCTTCCAGGAAGGTCGTGCCGAGCGTTCCATGGACGCTCTGCGGCGCCTGGCCGCGCTGCGAGCGCGAGTGCTGCGTGGCGGCGTCGAACATTCGATCGAGGCACGCGAACTCGTGCCCGGTGACGTGCTGCTCCTGGCCGCGGGCGACGCGGTGGCGGCGGATGCGCGCGTGCTCGATGCGGCTCAGCTGCAGGTGGCCGAAGCCGCGCTCACCGGCGAGTCGCTGCCGGTGGCCAAGACGGCAGCGGCCGTGGCCGAAACCACCGGCCTGGCCGATCGCGTCGGCATGGTCCACGCCGGCACGCATGTGACTGCAGGCCGTGCGCGCGCTTTGGTGGTGGCTACCGGCACGCACACCGAGGTCGGCCGCATCGCCGACCTGACCGCACGCGCACAACCGGCGCCGACGCCGCTGGAGCGCCGCATCGCGCGCTTCGGCCGCGCGCTGGTGATTGCGGCGATCGGGCTGTTCGTGCTGGTGCTGCTGCTCGGCCTGATGCGCTCGATGCCGCTGCCCGATCTCCTGATGGTGGCGATCAGCCAGATGGTGTCGATGGTGCCCGAGGGCCTGCCGGTGGCGATGACGATCGCGCTGGCAGTGGGCATGCAGCGCATGGCCGCGCGCGGTGCGGTGGTGCGGCGCCTGGCGGCCGTCGAAACGCTGGGCTCGACGACCGTGATCTGCAGCGACAAGACCGGCACCTTGACGAAGAACGAGATGACGGTCGTGGCGCTGTGGTTGCCGGGCGGGCGGGTGCTCGAGGTCAGCGGCGTCGGCTATGCGAGCGAGGGTGCGATCAGCGAAGGCGGGCGCCGCATCGGGGTGCCCGATCGGGCATTGCAGCACGTGCTCGAAGCCGGTGTGCTCTGCAACGACGCCGAACTCGTACCGCCTGAAGGCGACCGCGCCGAGCCGGCCGTGCTCGGCGATCCGACCGAAGCCGCGCTGCTGGTGCTGGCGCGCAAGGTGGGCATCGATCACGCGGCGTTGAA
>CANJKD010000278.1 GCA_947474415.1 Burkholderiales bacterium
CGTGATGAAGGCGCCGCCCCAAGGCCCGGCGGCTTTCTCGAGCACGCCTGCCATCGACGGGTTCTTCAATGCGGCCAGTTCGGGCTGCGAAAGAATTCCCGAAGAAAGCAGTGACACGCCCATCAGCAGCGCCAGCACGACGACGAAGCCGATCAGCGTGGCACGGCCGATGTCCTCGCGGCTGCGCGCGCGCCCCGACAACACGCTCGCATCCTCGACGCCGATGAAGGCCCACACCGTGACCAGCATCGTGCTCTTGACCTGATCCAGCACCGAGCCCAACTCGGGCTTGCCCCAGAAGTCGGCCGTGAACACCGGCGTCTGGAAGGCCAGCAGCACGAACACCAGGAACAACAGCAACGGCAGCACCTTGGCCGCCGTGGTCAGCGCATTCAGCATCGCCGCGCCATGCACGCCGCGCAGGATCAGGAAGTGCATCACCCACAGCAGCAGCGAGGCGGCGCCGATCGCCACCGGCGTATTGCCTTCGCCAAAGGCCGGCAAGAAGTGGCCGAGCGCGCCGAACAGGATGACGAGGTAGCCGACGTTGCCGATCCAGGCGCTAACCCAATAGCCCCAGGCCGCATTGAAGCCGACAAAGTCGCCGGCGGCGGCGCGCGCGTAGGCGTAGACACCGTTGTCGAGCGTGGGCTGTCGCCAGGCCAGCGTCTGATAGACGAAGGCCAGGCACAGCATGCCGACGCCGCTGACCAACCAGCCGATCAGGATGGCGCCGGCGCCAGCGCCTGCTGCCGTGTTCTGCGGCAGCGCGAAGATACCGCTGCCGATCATTGAGCCGACCACCAGCGCCACCAGCAAGGGCAGCGGCAGTGCACGCGGGTTGCCGATCGTGCTGACTGACGCGGACGCCGGCGTTACGGAGGAGGTCGGTGGCTTGGCTGTGTGTGCGATGCCCATGTCGTCTCCTCGATATGCGATCGATGCGATCGGCAAGGTCATCTTGGAGCGCAGACGGCGCAGGCGATTGCGCTGGCTCAAGCGCTCTTCGCTTGTCTGCTCGCAACGTATCGAGCGCACTCGACGCTGCGAGTAAGAGTGGCCACGCCAGAGTTCACGAGACAGCGCTGTCTGCGTCGTCCATCGCTTGCTCCACAAAGAAGAAACCCGCCGCTCCTGGCGAAGCGGCGGGCCTGGCGGAGACCCCCGATCATGTCGCCCGTTGCCGGACTCCAGCGTTCGGTCTGAGACCTGTCTCCGTCCTTCGCCTCCGGCCCGAAGGTGGACGCGATGAGCCTGTTGCCAAGCTGCTCACCTGGCGCCATTGCCCGGGACTTGACTCCTTCACAACGACGCAAACAAAGGATAGCTGCATGCATGCGTGACAGATTGAGCCGGCTCAACCAAACGCTGCGCGGCACGCTCACGATGAGCGCACTGCATATTCCCCCACTGCAAGGAGCAATGACGATGAAGAGCGACAGCCAACTCAAGAAGGACGTGGAAACTGAACTGGAATGGGACCCGGCGATCAATGCAAGCCAGGTCGGCGTGCTGGTCAGAGACGGGGTGGTGACCCTCACCGGGCACCTCGATAGCTACGCTGCGAAGCACGCGGCCGAGCGCGCGGCGCAGCGCGTCGTGGGCGTCAGGGGCCTGGCGGTCGAGCTTGACGTGCGCCTGGGCGTGAGCGCCAGGCGCACCGATGGCGAACTCGCCGCAGCGGCCGAGTCGGCGCTGAACTGGCACGCACTGGTACCGAAAGGGCGCATCAAGGTGATGGTGGAGGGCGGCATGGTCACGCTCAGCGGCGAAGTGGATTGGGACTACCAGCGCACCCACGCAGTCAAGGCCGTGCGCGAACTGACCGGCGTGATCGGTGTCAGCAACAACGTCTCGGTCAAGCCGCAGACGACGCCGTCCGACGTCAGGCAGCGAATCCAGAGTGCGCTCGAGCGTCAGGCCGATCGCGAAGCCAAGAACATCGAGATCGTCGTCACTGGCAGCACGGTCACGCTCAAAGGGCAGATCCACTCCTGGGCCGAGCGAGCCGCGGCGCAGGGCGCGGCCTGGTCGGCACCCGGCATCACCAGCGTAGTCAACCAGTTGCGTGTGGGAATCTGAAACAAGGAGCAAAGCGATGGACACGACGACAACAACCCAGAGCGCCACAAACCCGGTCGACGACCGCATGGGGCAACACCTGCGCGCCCTGGCCGACGAGGCCGAGGCGCTGCTCAAGGACACGGCTCGCGCCGGCGACGAGAAGGTGGCGGCCGCACGCGAGCGCCTGCGCGGCGAGTTGGTGCACCTGCGCGAACGCCTGACCGATCTCGAGCGAAGGGCGGGCACGCAGATCAAGCATGCTGCCGAGCGCACCGACCAGGCCGTGCATGCGCACCCGTACACAGCGATGGGTGCGGCTGCGGCGATCGGTCTGCTCGCCGGCTTGCTGATCGGCCGGCGCTAGCTGCGTGAGCACTGACCAGGCCGGAGCGTCGCTGCGCGGCGTCGCGGCGACGCTCCTGGAGATCGGTTGTACCCGCATCGAACTCGGCGCTACCGAACTGGCCGAAGCGCGCTGGCGCCTGGCGCAGCAGGCGCTGGCGGTGACGGTGGCGCTGTTCTTCCTGGGTGTCGGCCTGGTGCTCGGCGTGGTCGCGTTGGCTTGGTGGATCGGCCCACAGGACGCTGCGCTGGTGCTAGCCATCGGTGCGGGCGCGGCGCTGGCGATGGCAGCACTGGCGATTGCGCGCTGGCAGCAGGTTCTGCGCGAGGGCGTCCCGCTGCTGCACGATACCGTGGCGCAACTGCGCGCCGACGCACGTGCACTGCAACGCGACGCCGCGCCCTGACATGAGCCAGGCGCGCGAGTGGCGTCAGCGGCGGGCGATGTTGGTCGCGACGTCCACTTTGCAGCGCGTGCGCCTGGCCCAGCAAGTGCAATCGCTGCGTGGTGGATTGCGGCCGGCGCCGGCCGTGAGCGCGCTGGTGCTGGGCCTGGCGGCGACCTGGGCCTGGCGGCGTGTCCACAGGGTCATGCCGTCGCTCTTGCTGCGCGTGCTGCGGGCTTGGCGCGACGAGCGCGGGGAGCCACCCGCGCGCTGACCGCTTTGGTTGCCACAGCGTGTTCACCGGCGTGCGCCTGGCAGATCACACGCTGCCGCTTGCCGCTGCGCCCGCGCGCGGCCGGCGTCGTGTCGCAATGGCATTGCACGCGCGTGCTCGCCAAGCCCTGCTCACGCAGGAAGCTGCGCAGTGCGCGGCACGCGCCCTCGGCATGGGCAGCGGCGTCGACGTCGAACATCTCGAGCTCGAGCGCCTGCGGCCCACGCTGGCGCAACTGGAAATCGAAGACGCCGCCCTCGTCTTCGAGCACGGTGGTCAACGCCAGCGGGGCCAGGTGCACATCGTGGCCGGAGTGGTCGCGCAGGGTCAGCACATCGTCGGCGCGGCCCTGTACTTCGATCACCGGCAGGTGGCTGCCGCAGGCACAAGCGGCGGTGACAAAACGCACCTGGTCGCCGAGGTCGTAGCGAATGATGGGCTGCACATGGTTGGCGAGGTTGGTCAGCAGCGTCGTGGCGCCCGCTTGGCCCGGCGGAACCGACCGGCCGCGCTCGTCCACCGGCTCAAGAATGACCCAGTCGGCATTGAGGTGCAGTCGGCCGCAGCGGCACTCGTTGGCGATGAAGAAGCATTCGCTGGCGCCATAGCTGTCGTGCAGCGGCGCGTGGAAGCGATCGGACAATGCGCGTCGCAGCGCCGGTGTCAAGGTCTCGCCACCGGTCCACAAGGCGCGCGGCTCGATGCGCAGTCGCCCAGCGCGCTGTTGCTCGGACAGCACCCAGGCCATGCTCGGGTAGGTGGCGAGCACGGTCGGCGCGAAGTCGTTCAGCTGCGCCACCAATTGCGCGATCGGCTGCAAGAAAGAGAAGCTGCGGCCGCGGGCACCGAGCCACGGGTTGAGTCTGCGCTGGCGCTCGAAGGCGACGACGCTGGCGAAGTGACCGTCGAGAGCAGCGACCAAGGCGATGCGCTGCGGCGTCCAGGCCGCGGCGCTCCACAGCTCGGGCAACGAACTCGGCAGCCCAGCACCGGGCAGTGCGATCGGGCCGCGCGTGGCCTCGAGCGCGTCGGCCGCCGCGAGCGCCCGCACGTCCTGCACAAACAGCGCCGGCTCACCACTGCTTCCGGAACTCTCCCAGACGACATAGCGGTCGAGAAAGGCGTCCCCGCGGCGGTCACGGTCGCGCACGAAAGCCCGTAAGGCCGGCAGTCTCAGGGCCGGGTCGGTGACCCACTCGTCGAAGCGATGCATCAGCTCGCGCTTGCGCACCGGTTGCATGCGCTGCAACGTGGTCCAGGCGTCAGCGCGCCCGCCTGCCGCCTGGATGCGCTCGCGGTAAACGCGCGAATGCTTCGCAGCATGTTCCAGCAACTCGGCCAGGCGATGTGCGCGTCGTTCGTGCCAGACGGCGGCGCCAGTGCACGAGACAGCCAGACTGTCGGCCCACGCGCAAGCGGTCTGCCAAGGACTGAAGACGGCGGTTCGAGCTGACATCGCGCCGGCATCCCGCGTCTTCACGAGTGAGCGGACCAATGCACCGGCGCTGCGCTGAGCCGGCGCAGCGCCATGCCTTACTTCTTCAATGCAGCGCAATGGTCAGGGCGCGGCATCGGCGGCATC
>CANJKD010000279.1 GCA_947474415.1 Burkholderiales bacterium
CTGCGGCCTGCGTTCCCCGCGCGGGATCCAACCACGCACTCGTTGATCGAGCCGCTCCATGAGCTGGCTGGCGCCGGTCGAGCTGACAGGTTCACACTGCAGGCTGGGCCCACTGTCGGCTGACCACCACGACGGCCTCGCGGCAGCGGCCAGTGACGGCGAGCTGTGGCGGCTCTGGTATACCGCCATCCCCTCGCCCGAGGGCATGGCCGCAGAAATCGAGCGCCGGCTCGGCCTGCAGGCGAAGGGCTCGATGCTGCCGTTCACCAGCTTCGACGCGCAAGGCCGGATCGCCGGAATGACGACCTACATGCACGCGGACGCGGTGAACAAGCGCGTCGAGATCGGCTCGACCTGGACCGCCACGCGCCTGCAGCGCAGCCCGTTCAACACCGAGTGCAAGCTGCTGCTGCTCGGCCATGCATTCGAACGCCTGGGCTGCATCGCGGTCGAGTTCCGCACCCACTTCTTCAACCCGCAGAGCCGCGCCGCCATCGAGCGGCTGGGCGCGAAGCTCGACGGCACGTTGCGCAACCACTCACGGGCGTCGAACGGTACGCTGCGCGACACCTGCGTCTACAGCATCACGGACGCCGAATGGCCGGCCGTGAAGGCGCACCTGCGCTGGCAGCTCGACAAGCCGCGCGCGGCGTAGCGCGTTCGTTCAACGCACGATGGGCGCTCGGCACTGCCTTAATGGCGCCGCTGTGATCGTCGCCCGGCAGAGGTTCTGCCCCGAGCGCGGGCAGCGTACCAACACCGAGCGCTTGGCGCTTGCCGACATCCTGCGTGACCTGATGCATGGGTTCGTGAACATCGAACGCAGCCCGGCTCCCTTCGCCTTGGCCGTGCTGGCGCGGCCAGGCATCGTTGCGCGCGCAGATGTCGAGGGCAAGCGCCGCCGCCGCTGTGGCCCGTTTGCCACCCTCACCGTGATCGTGGGTGCCACGGCACTGGCCATCAACCTGTCGGGGTTCCAGGTTCTGGCGCAGGACGGTTTCGACCGCGCGCCGACCGGCCTCTTGCAGCGGCATTTCAACCTGCTGCTGGCCCAATTGCCGCTCGCGGGCGGCGCCTGCCATGCCCTGTTCCGCGGCGCGCGTCTCGCCCTGTTCGAGCACAGGGTGCTGGCGGCCTGCGCGCCGAGTGTGCGCGAATCCGGCCGTGCTGATCGTCCTGGTCGGCAACCGGGCCTGCCAGAGCCTGGCGAACGCGTGACGCGACCGAACACCGACCACGGCTCCGGCGCCGCCCACCGTGTCCCACCACCCGCCTGCGATGGCGACTCACCCGCACTCACCCCAAGGACAGAACCATGACCCGGAAGTTGAAGTCCATCGACATCGAAGACCTCTGGAAGTTTGAACGTGTGGGCGGTGTCGCGCTGGCGCCCGATGGCGCGCAGGCCGTGTGTTCGGTCAGCCGCTTCTCGATGGAGCAGAACAACAGCCAGGCGAGCCTGTGGCTGCTGTCCACCTTCGGCGGTGCGGCGCGCCAGTTGACGAGCTGTGGCGAAAAGGATGGCCAGCCCGCGTGGTCACCCACCGGCGAGCAGATTGCCTTTGTCGCCAAGCGCGAGCAGCAGGGCAAGAAGGACGGCGAGGCCCAGCTCTACCTGATCGCGCCGGACGGCGGTGAAGCCCGGCGCATCAGCGAATTCGCGCCCGGAATCGAGGCCTTCAAGTGGTTCCCCGATGGCAAGCGCATCGCCTTCGTCGCCTGGGTCTGGCCCGAGCTGAAGGGCAGCAAGGCACAGGCGAAGCGCCTGAAGGAATTCAAGGACCGCAAGGCGACCGGCTACGCCACCAGCGAGGCGCAGTACCGCTTCTGGGACCACAACCTGCCGATGGGGCGGGTGCCGCACGTGCATGCGCTCGACCTGAAGACCGGACGCATCACCGACCTGTTCGAGGGCACGCCCTACGAACTGCAACGGGCCGGCCCCGGCGCCGATGACTTCGACATCTCGCCCGATGGCCGCCACCTGGTGTTCAGCTTCGACGCGCAACCCCAAAAGCGCATCGAGAACCGCAAGGCACTGGTTGAGCTGACCCTGCGCGGCGGCCGATTCAACACGCTGACGCACGACCCCGACTGGGATTTCGACGCCCCGCGCTACAGCCCCGACGGCGGGCACATCGCGTTCGTGGCCAGCCACACCGGCAAGCACCACACGGCGCCGGGCCATGCCGCATTGCTCAAGCGAGGCGGCGCGTGGCAGTTGCTCAGCGACGCCTGGGACCATGCCGTCGAAGGGCCGCTGCGCTGGTCGGACGACGCGGGCGCGCTCTATTTCAGCGCCGAAGACCGTGGCCGCAATCACTTGTATCGATTCAGGTTGGCCAGCCGCAGCGCCAGCGTGGCCGTGCAAGGCGGTTGGGTGCAGGGCTTCGACGTGGCGGCCGGCGTGATCGTCAGCGTGGCCGACTCGCTAATGCACCCGGCACGCGTGCACGCCCGGCGCGACGGAGATGCTGGTGGCGAGCCTTTGCGGCTGGAGCACTTCAACGATGCGCTGCTCGCCGGCTTGCGGCTCGGCCACTGCGAGGAAGTGATGGTCACAGGTGCGCTGAACGAGCCGGTGCAGATGTGGCTCACCTACCCGCCGGGGTTCGACCGCAAGAAACGGGGTGCCAAGTACCCGGTGCTGCACAGCATCCACGGTGGCCCGCACGCCGCCGCTGGCGACACCTTCCACTACCGGTGGAACACGCAGCTGTTCGCTGCGCAAGGGTATGTGGTGGCCTGCGTGAACTACCACGGTTCCAGCGGCTTCGGGCAGGCGTTCCTGGACAGCATCACGCACCGCTGGGGCGAGCTGGAACTGCAGGACATGGAAGCCGGCACCGACTGGCTCGTCAAGCAGCCCTGGGCCAACGCCAAACGCGTGTTCGCGGCCGGGGGCAGCTATGGCGGCTACATGGTCGCGTGGATGAACGGCCACGTGAAGCCGGGCCGCTACAACGCCTATGTGTGCCACGCCGGCTGCTTCGACTGGGCTGCGATGTTCAGCGACGACGCCTACACCTGGCACGCCAAGGAATTGGGCGCGTGGTACTGGGAAGACCCGGCCAAGGTGGAATCGCAAAGCCCGAGCGCGTTCGTGAGTGCGATGACGACGCCGACGCTCGTGATCCACGGCGCACTCGACTACCGCGTGCCCGATCAACAAGGCCTGGCGTACTACAACACGTTGAAAGCGAAAGGGGTGGACGCCCGCCTGCTGTGGTACCCGGACGAGAACCACTGGATCCTGAAGCCGCGCAACTCAAAACTCTGGTACGGCGAATTCTTCAGCTGGCTGAAGCACCACGACCCGACGGCGCCGCGTTGACCGCAGCGCCGCGTGTGGCCGCCAGCACCAGGCCGCTGCCCACCGACAACACAAACCCGCACCGTTGCAACGGTGGCCGTGAACGCGCCCGAGGTCAACGACTCGGCTGCGCCGGGAACAGGGTGCCCGGCCAGTCGCGTGCGCAGCGTCGGCAGCGTCTTCGGCACCGGCACGCGGTGTGCAACATCGTCGACCCGAGCAGGGTGTCGGTTGGCCCGGCCCGGCTCGACCTGCCTTCGCGCGGGGCAGCTCGTCCGTCGTCGGCTCGGTCGACAGCGTCGACGCCGTGTTCGACAAGGTCTTGCCCAGCAAGACGGCGGTGCCCTGAAGTCAAGGCCGTCGCGGGCGCCGGTTGGCGCATGCACGCCGCACGCGCCGGGAGGTCGGCACAATAGGGCGCCAGCGGGCATTTGCTGCCCGAGCCGACCGCCATGCTGATCAACTTCTTCTTCACCCTGCGCGCCGCCAAACTGAAGGTCTCCGTGAAGGAGTACCTGATGCTGCTCGAAGCCATCCAGGCCGGCGTGATCGACGACGACGACGACGGGCCCACCGTCGACAAGTTCTACTACCTCGCCCGCACCGCGCTGGTGAAAGACGAGGCCAACTTCGACAAGTTCGACCGTGCCTTCGCGGCCTACTTCAAGGGCCTGGAACTGCTGACCGACTTCACGCAGGAAGTGCCGCTCGAATGGCTGCAGAAGAAGCTCGAGCTCGAACTCAGCGCCGAGGAAAAAGCCTTGATCGAGACGATGGGCTGGGACGAACTGATGGCGACGATCAAGAAGCGCTTCGAGGAACAGAAAGAACGCCACGAAGGCGGCAGCAAGATGATTGGCACCGGCGGCACCAGCCCGTTCGGCGCCTATGGCTACAACCCGCAGGGCATTCGCATCGGCCAGGACAAGAGCCGGAACAAGAGCGCGGTGAAGGTCTGGGACCAACGCCAGTTCAAGGACTACGACGACACACTGGAACTCGGCACGCGCAACATCAAGGTGGCGCTGCGCCGCCTGCGCCGCTTCGCCCGCGAAGGCTCGGCCGAAGAACTCGACCTCGACGACACCATCCGTTCCACCGCCGCGAACGCCGGCTGGCTCGACATCAAGATGGTGCCCGAGCGCCATAACAAGGTGAAGGTGCTGCTGCTGATGGACGTGGGCGGCACGATGGACGAGCACATCCACCGCGTCGAAGAAATCTTCAGCGCCGCGAAGTCGGAGTTCAAGCACCTGGAGTTCTATTACTTCCACAACTGCGTCTACGACTTCATGTGGAAGAACAACAA
>CANJKD010000280.1 GCA_947474415.1 Burkholderiales bacterium
GGTGTTCGTAACAAGCGATCAGCGCACCCAGCGAACGCGGCGTGAGTTGCTCCAGCAGCAGCGTCGTGCTCGGCCGGTTGCCGGGGAAGGTGCGGTGCCTGGCGAGTGTCAGCGCATCGAGCGTCTTCGACGCGGTGGGCGGCTGGTCGAGCATCGCCGCCTCGGTGGTCTTGCCCAGCATCAGCGCCTGCGACTGCGCCAGCCCGTTCGCGAGCAGCATCGAATGCTGGCGCTCCAGTTGCGCCAGCAGCGGGCCGTGCAGATTGTTCAGGCCGTGCGTGGCGTGCTTGACGAGGATGAACTCGACCGGGACCACCTCGGTGCCCTGGTGCAGCATCTGGAAGTAGGCGTGCTGGCCGTTCGTGCCGGGCTCACCCCACACCACCGGGCTGGTGGCATAGGGCAAGGCATTGCCGTCGAAGTCGACACGCTTGCCGTTGCTTTCCATTTCCAGCTGCTGCAGGTAGGCCGGCAGGCGCTTCAAGCCCTGGTGGTAGGGCGCGACACTGCGGCTCGTGAAGCCATGGAAGTTGCGGTACCAGACATCGAGCAGGCCGAGCAGCAGCGGCAGGTTCGCAGCAGGCGGCGCGTGGGCGAAGTGCTCGTCCATCGCGTGCGCACCGGCCAGCAGCGCGCGGAAGTTGTCGGCGCCGATGGCCAGCGCGATCGGCAATCCGATCGCCGACCACAGCGAATAGCGCCCGCCCACCCAGTCCCAGAAGCCGAAGGTGGTGGTGATGCCGAACTGCGCGGCCGCCGCCACGTTGGTGGTGGTCGCGACGAAATGCCGGGCTGTGTCGGTGCCGCCGTTGGCATCGAACCACGCTTTCGCGGCGCGGGCGTTGGCCATGGTCTCCTGTGTCGTGAAGGTCTTGCTGGCGATGATGAACAGCGTCTCGGCGGGCTTCAGCTTGCGCAGCACCGGCGTGATGTCGTGGCCATCGACGTTCGAGACGAAGTGCAGCGTGAGGCCGGGGTGGGCGAAGGCGTCGAGCGCCGGCACCACCATCTGCGGCCCGAGGTCGCTGCCGCCGATGCCGATATTGACGACGTGCCTGATGCCGCTGGCCGCTGTGTCGCGCACGGTTTCCACGTAGGCCAGCATCGCGTCAAGGACCTGGTGGACTTCGGCGCCGAGGGCGCCCCGCTCTTGAGACGAGCCGGCGCGCGGGGCGCGCAGTGCGGTGTGCAGCACGGCACGGCCTTCGGTCAGGTTGATGGGGTCGCCGCGCAGCATCGCATCACGCCGGGCCTCGACGCCGCATTCGCGTGCGAGATCGAGCAGGAAGTGCAGTGTCGCGGTGTCGATGCGGTTCTTCGACAGGTCAGCGAAGACCTCCGGCGCCTCGATGCCGAGCGCCGCGAAGCGGCCGGGGTCGCGCGCGAAGGCATCGCGGATGTCGAAGTCGCGGCCATGGGCTTCGAAGTGGCCGCCGAGCGCAGCCCATGCTTCAGTCAGGTCACATCTTGTCGGCTTCATTTCATCCCTTCGATCATCGCGTCCAGCTTGCCGGCGTCGACCGCGAAGCCACGAATCCCTTCGGCCAGTTTCTCGGTCGCCATCGCGTCGTCGTTCAGCGCGTAGCGAAAGTTCGCCTCGTTGAAGCTGCTGGCGTGGATGGGCGCGGCCTGCGCGGCCTGCGGGTCGAGCGCACGCGCCAGCGGTGCGTCGAGCGCCTGCAACTGGGCCATCAAGTCGGGCGCGATCGTCAGCAGGTCGCAGCCGGCGAGCGCCTGGATCTGGCCGATGTTGCGGAAGCTCGCGCCCATCACCTCGGTCTCGACGCCGAACTTCTTGTAGTAGGTGTAGATGCGCGCCACCGACTTCACGCCGGGGTCGTCGGCGAGGGTGTTCGCGGCCTCGTTCCAGGCGCTGCCGGCGCTCTTCTTGTACCAGTCGTAGATGCGGCCGACGAAGGGCGAGATCAGCGTGGCGCCGGCCTCGCCGCAGGCCACCGCCTGGCAGAACGAGAACAGCAGCGTCATGTTGCAGAAGATGCCTTCGTGCTGCAGCGCACACGCCGCCTGAATGCCTTCCCAGGTCGACGCGAGCTTGATCAGCACGCGCTCGCGCGGAATGCCGGCGTCTTCGTACATCGCGATCAGCCGCTGACCGCGCGCCACGCTGGCGGCGGTGTCGAAGCTCAGCCGCGCATCGACCTCCGTGGAGACGCGGCCCGGCACGATCTTCAAAATCTCCAGGCCGAAGCGCACCAGCACGTCATCGACGATGGCGTCGGTCGGCTGGTTCCGGTTCGCGGCCACGGCCGCCTGCAGCAGCGGCGCGTAGTCGGGCTTCAGCACCGCCTTCAGGATGAGCGACGGGTTCGTCGTGGCGTCGCGCGGCGTGTACTGCGCGAGCTGTTTGAAATCGCCGCTGTCGGCGACCACGGTGGTGAATTGCTTGAGTTGTTCGAGCTGGTTCATGGCAGGCAGGCGTGGGCCAAACAATAGGCTGGAAGTGGACCGCAAGGCGGGCCCGAACAGATGTCCGAGGCTGGCAACGGCAAGCCTGAATTAAACCGCGAAAGAGTGACCCGTAAGTTACGAAACTTCGCCCGCGCGGAATTGCGGCGCCAAGGCTTCGTACAGTGAGCGAAAGCGCGCGTAGCGTTCGGGCAGCACGCCCGCCAGGCCCGCCTCGGGCCGATGCACACGCGCCGGTTCGCCACCCGCACGGCACACCTCGGCCGGCGCACCACCGGCCGCCAGCCAGCCCCGCCGCGCCGCGCCGAGCGCCGCGCCGGCCTCGTTGCCGGCGTGCACCTCCAGCTCGATGCCGAGCACCGACGCGAGCAGGTCGCCCCACAGCGCACTGCGGGTGCCGCCGCCGACGAGCGCGCGCCGCGTCGGCATCGCCTCGGGCGGCAGGGCCAGGCTGCGCAGCCCGTCGAGCAGGCCGAAGCTCACGCCTTACAGCGCGGCCCAGCCGATGGCCGGGGCATCGTGCTCGTGAGTCAGCCCGAACAGCACGCCCTGCGCGTGCGGGTTGTTGTGCGGCGTGCGTTCGCCGCTCAGGTAGGGCAGGAAGAGGGGGGCGCAGGCCCGTTGTGCGGCGCTCAGCGTGGCGGCACGTTCGACCAGCGTGGCGGCGTCGGCCGCGCCCGTCATGCGCGCCACCCAGTCGACCGCACTCGCCGCCGACAGCATCACCGACATCTGGTGCCAGCGCCCGGGCAGCGCGTGGCAGAACGCATGCATCGCCGACTGCGGGTTTGGCCGGAACGCATCGCTGACCACAAAGATCACGCCGGAGGTGCCGAGCGACACGAAGCCCTGCCCCGCCTCGACGGCGCCGATGCCGACCGCGCTCGCCGCGTTGTCGCCGCCACCGCCCGCCACGACCACGCCTTCGGCCAGGCCCCAGCGCCGCGCCAGCGCGCCACGCAGCGTGCCGCCCGGCGCGCTGCCTTCGACCAGCGCCGGCATGTGGGCGCGCGTCAGGCCGGTCGCCTGCAGCAGGCGGTCGGACGAGTCGCGCCGCGCCACGTCGAGCCAGAGCGTGCCAAAGGCGTCGGACAGGTCGGTGACCGCATCGCCGGTAAGCATCAAGCGCAGAAAGTCTTTCGGCAGCAGCACGCGCACGGTGCGGGCGAAGGCCTCGGGCTCGTGCTCGCGCACCCATTGCAGCTTGGGGGCGGTGAAGCCGGGCATCGCGAGGTTGCCGGTGAGGACCGTCAGCTCGGGCACGTCACGCATCAGTGCCTCGCACTGTGCCGCGCTGCGACCGTCGTTCCACAGGATCGCGGGCCGCAACACGGCATCGTGTTCGTCGAGCAGCACCGCGCCATGCATCTGGCCCGACAGGCCGATGCCGCGCACCTCAGCCAGAGCCTTGGGGTGCGACTGCGCGAGCCGGTCCATCGCCGCAACGAGCGCCTGCCACCAGTCGGCCGGTGTCTGCTCCGACCACATCGGATATGGGCGCGACACCGTGAGCGGCATGCGCACCGTCGCCACCACCTGGTGCGCTTGCGAGAGCAACAGCAGCTTCAGCTCGGAGGTGCCGAGGTCGATGCCGAGGAACATCAGGCCGCCCCCGCCGACCGCAAAGTCACGCGACAGCACCGAAGCGCGCCTCGGCCTGGCGCCGGAATTCCTTCGGCGTCATGCCCTTGATCTGCAGGAAGCGGCGGTTGAAGTTGGCGACGTTGTTGAAGCCGACGTCATAGCAGACATTGGTGATGTAGCGGTCGGTTTCCATCAGCAGCTGGCAGGCGGGGTTGATGCGCAGGCGGTTCACGAAATCGGTGAAGCTGTTGCCGGTGGCGCGGCTGAAGAAGCGCGAGAAGCTGCTTTCGGTCATGCCGACGCGCACGCTCAGGTCGGCCATCGAGAAGTCTTGCGCGTAGTGCTCGGTCAGGTAGTCGACGATGCCGCTGATGCGCGCCAGGCCGGCGTCGTCTTCGAAGCTTTGCAATTGCACGGTCGACAACATCCGGTAGTCATGGCAGCGCGCCAGTTCGCCGAGCAGTGCCACGAACTCGCTGAAACGCGCCAGCCCTTGCGCGCCGCGCACGCGGGCGAAGTGCGTGCGGGTGGCTTCCGACAAGCCGAAGAACTCGATGCCGTTTCGGGCCGGGGATGCGGACGACTTCTTGGACTACTTGGAAGGTAGTTCA
>CANJKD010000281.1 GCA_947474415.1 Burkholderiales bacterium
AATCACAGCGGCCCGGCACTACGTTGATAGAGCCCGAGGGCACGTGCAACTGCCCGATGGTGGCCACCGGCCTGCCGGTGTTCCGCATGCCCAGCGGCGCCGGCCACGACGCGATGAAGCTGCACGAAATCATGCCGCAGGCGATGCTGTTCGTGCGTGGCGAGAACGCCGGCATCAGCCACAACCCGCTCGAATCGAGCACGTCACACGACATGCAACTCGCGATCGATGCGTTCATGCATCTGCTGCACAACGTGGCGGGTGAAGGCTGAAGAAAAAATGCTTCACCGCAGAGGGACGGAGTTTGCGGAGTTGCGCAGAGTTGAGAAGAATATTTGCGTTCGAACTCTGCGCCAACTCTGTCAACTCCATCCCTCAGCGGTGAATGAATTCGCTCTTTTTTATACCCGAATCGGAAGGACTCCCATGACCGCCTACGAACAACTCGACGCCTGGATCGACGCCCACTTCGACGACGAGGTGAAATACCTGCAAGCACTGGTGCAGGTGCCCACCGACACGCCGCCCGGCAACAACGCGCCGCATGCCGAGCGCACCGCAGAGTTGTTGCGGGCTTTCGGTTTCGAGGCCGAGAAGCACGCCGTGCCCGAATGGGCGCTGAAGGAATACGGCATGGCCTCGATCACGAACCTGATCGTGCGCCGGCCCTATGGCGCTGGCGGCCCGACCATCGCGCTGAACGCGCATGGCGACGTCGTGCCGCCGGGCGAAGGCTGGAGCCACGGCCCGCACAGCGGCGAGGTCGAAGGTGGCAGGCTCTATGGCCGCGCCTCGGCCGCCAGCAAGAGCGATTTCGCGACCTACACCTTCGCGGTGCGCGCGCTCGAATCACTGCACGCGAAGCTGCGTGGCGCGGTCGAACTGCACTTCACCTACGACGAGGAATTCGGCGGCGAACTCGGCCCCGGCTGGCTGCTGCGCAACAAGCTGACGAAGCCCGACCTGCTGCTCGCCGCCGGCTTCAGCTACCAGGTAGTGATCGCCCACAACGGCTGCCTGCAAATGGAGGTCACGGTGCACGGCTCGATGGCGCACGCGGCCATCCCCGACACAGGCATCGATGCGCTGCAGGGCGCGGTGGCGATCCTGAACGCGCTGTACCACCAGAACACGCTCTACCGGCAGATCAGGTCGAAGGTGACGGGCATCACCCACCCGTACCTGAACGTCGGCCGCATCGAAGGCGGCACGAACACCAACGTGGTGCCGGGCAAGGTGGTGTTCAAGCTCGACCGGCGCATGATCCCGGAAGAGAACCCGGCCGAAGTGGAGGCGACGATCCGGCGCGTGATCGCGGACGCGGCGGAGTCGTTCAACCACGGCGGCGCGGGCATCCGCGTGGAGATCAAGCGCCTGCTGCTGGCGAATGCGCTGCAGCCGATGGCCGGTAACCAGCCGCTTGTCGATGCCTTGCAGCGCCATGGCCAGCAAGTGTTCGGCGAGTCGATCCCGACCTCGGGTGCGCCGCTCTACACCGATGCGCGCCTGTACGGCGAGGCCGGTGTGCCGGCGGCGATCTATGGCGCCGGGCCGCGCACGGTATTCGAATCGAACGCGAAACGCGCCGACGAACACGTGGTGCTGGAAGACCTGCGGCGTGCCACCCAGGTGGTGGCGCGCACGCTGTTCGATCTGCTGGCGCCGGCCGGGTGAACTCGGAGCCCGTGAATTTTTCGAAGTGGCTGCGTTTTCTCCCTCGCTCCTTTGGGGAGAGGGAGCAGACATGAAAATCACCTACCCTCAGGCCAGTGCCGGGGCTCTAGCGGGAGCCACAAGGGGCCCTTTCGTGGCCCGCCGCAGCCTGAGCACCCGCCCGGCGGGAGGTGGCGGCACTTCCGCCACCGGGCGTCGTCCCGATCAGGCAGCGCTGGCGTTGCGCCGAGCGCGACGGCGCGCTTGCAGCGCCACGAGCATCAGGCCGGCAGCCATCAGCGCGTAGGTTTCCGGCTCGGGCACGGCAACCGTCACGTTGTCTTCCATGATCGCAGCGTAGGCGGCTTCGCCGATCCAGTGGTGCGTCACGGCGGACGGGTGCAAGGCATCCGAGAACAGCGACGAACTGCAGGCGTGGCCGGTTGAATACAGGAAGCCCGCGCAAGGCGTGCGCACACTGGTGATGCCATAGATCGCGCCGCCGTTGTTCGTGGCGTCGGCGGTGATCTGGCCGAGCAGGCCGGCCATGTCGAGGAACGACATGTCCAGGCCCAAGCCAGCGCCGGCCGACAGCAGTTCCGGCATCAAGGCATTGAAGCGATTCGAGACATCGGTCGAGGCGTAGCGCAGGCCGATCAAGCGGGCTTCGGGCGTCTTGCCCAGATCGGGCAGGTTGGAGACCAGCACATGCCTGGCGCCGTGCGCTGCGAGGAAGCCGATGCTCGAAATCAGGTTGCTCATGGCCGCTTCGGCTGCGGCCTCGCGGCCTGCCGCGTCGGCACGCGAGCGCGTCTGGAACGTGGAGCGCGCGTCGCGCAGGTCATTGCCGCCACCGACCACCACGTACAGGGCGTTCGGGTCGGCCGCGCCGAAGGCCGGGAACCAGATGCCGCCAATCTGCGCCAGCACGCCGGGCGGGCTGCCGGTGGAGCCGGTGCGGGCCCCGGCGACGGCGAAATTGGTACCGCCTGTACCGGCGAAGTAAGGGCTGGTCGAAGCGGCCAGGCCCAGTTCGACGGCGAGGGTTTCGACCCAGACCGGGCCATCGGAGAATCGGCCGTCGAAGTAAGGGCCGGAAGCCGGTGGCGGGTAGTCGGACGGGCTCAGGATCTTCAGGTTGCCGGTGTCGGACAGGCTGTCGCCGAAGACGAACATGTTGCTGAACGGGCCGGCATGGGCGGGCACGCTGGCCAGCGTGGCGGCCACGATGACTGACGCCGAGAACAATCGGCCGAAGAATGATGAACGCATGGGGGACCTCGAATGGACAAGCATTTGTCGAGGGAAGTTATCACGCCTTGCCGGGACTCGGCACCCGGGCACTCCCGGAATTCTCCCCACCCCCCCCGAAGCAAGGGGGGGGGGGTGCCCGCCCACGGGTTCACCTTGGTGCGCGCAGCGCCCGCTGCGCACAGAATTTGCATTCATCAGCAGCACCCCACAATTGACGCCGGAGCCGCCTTGAACCCCTTGCAAACCACTTCCCGCCGTGCATTGCTGGCCAGCCTGGCCGCAGGCGTCGCCCTGGCCGCCCTGCCCGCCCGCGCCCAGGAAACGCCCATCAAGTTCCAGCTCGACTGGCGCTTCGAGGGCCCCGGCGCGATGTTCCTCGTGCCGCTCGCCAAGAACTACTTCAAGGACGAAAAGTTGAACGTGACGGTGGATGCCGGCAACGGCTCGGGCGGCGCGGTCACACGCGTGGCCTCGGGCGCCTACGACATGGGCTTCGCCGACCTGGCGGCCGTGATGGAATTCCACGCCAACAACCCGACCGCAGCGAACAAGCCGGTCGCGGTGATGATGGTCTACAACAACACACCGGCCGCCGTGCTGGCGCTGAAGAAGTCGGGCATCAAGGCGCCCGCCGACCTGAACGGAAAGAAGCTGGGCGCGCCAGTGTTCGACGCCGGCCGCAAGGCCTGGCCGGTGTTCGCCAAGGCCAACAACATCAGCGGCGTGACCTGGACCGCCATGGACCCGGCGTTGCGCGAAACCATGCTGGTGCGTGGTGAGGTCGATGCGATCACCGGCTTCTCGTTCACCTCGCTGCTGAACATCGAGGCGCGCGGCGTGAAGGCGGAAGAAGTGGTCGTGCTGCCTTACCCGAACTACGGCGTGAAGCTGTACGGCAACGCGATCATCGTCGGCGAAGAGTTCCTGAAGAAGAACCCGGATGCGGTGAAGGCCTTCCTGCGCGGCTTCACGAAAGGCATGCGCGACGTGATCGCCGATCCGAAGGCTAGCATCGTCGCGCTGAAGGCGCGCGACGGCATCATCGACGTGGCGCTGGAAGAACGCCGCCTGCGGCTCGCGCTCGACGCCACCGTGCTCACACCCGACGCGCGAGCCGAAGGCTTCGGCATGGTCATGGGACCACGCCTGAGCCTGATGGCCAGCCAGGTGTCCGACGCGTTCGCCACGAAGGAGCGGGTCAAGGCCGAAGCGGTCTGGAACGGCAGCTTCCTGCCGAGCGCCGCCGAGCGCAACATCTTCACTGCCGCGAAGAAGTGATCAGCGTGGGCGGGGCTGAGTTGCGAGAGTCAGCGGAAGTCGGCCGAAACCTGGAACATCATGGCGGCATTGCCGAGCAGGTTGATCTGCGTCGAGATCATCGGCGTGAACTGCCAGCCGAAGCTCAGCACCGCGCCGGGCGAAAAGCCGTTGTGGTTCAGCGGCACCTTGTTCTCGAAGGGGGGCTTGTAGCCGTAGAGCAGGCCGCCCGTCAGCTGCGCGAACAGCGGCTCGAAACGGGTGAAATTCAGGAAGCGGTGGCCGGCGTAAAGGTAGGCGCTGGGCTGGCCGAACGAATTGCGAAACCAGGAGCCACCCAACACGAGGCCGTCGGCGCGCTGCTTCTCCACCCCGAGCATGTAAACGCTGCGGTGGTCTGCGCTGTAGTGGTAGTGCCAGGTGTAGGGCGACATCGTCACGCGCC
>CANJKD010000282.1 GCA_947474415.1 Burkholderiales bacterium
CGGCCACGTTGAAGCTGAAGCGGCCGGGGCCGTAGCCGCGTTCCTTCGCGGTGTTCATCTCGGCGAACAGTTCGCGGATCGGCGTGAACAGCCCGGTGTAGGTGGCGGGGTTGCTGCGCGGCGTGCGGCCGATCGGGCTCTGGTCGACGTTGATGACCTTGTCGAACGCGTCGAGCCCCTCGATCGAATCGACCGGGCCGGGTTCGGCGTGGCTGCCGTAGAGCTTGCGCGCCACGGTGGCGTAGAGCGTGTCGTTGACGAGGGTGCTCTTGCCCGAGCCCGACACGCCGGTCACGCAGGTCAGCAGGCCGACGGGGATGTCCACGCTGACATTCTTCAGGTTGTGGCCGCGCGCGTTGACGATGTTCAGGGTCTGCGGCTGCCGCATGTCGGCCAGCGTGTGGCGTTTCACCGGCACCTCGATGCGCAGCGCACGCGACAGGTAGCGGCCGGTCAGCGATTCGGGGTTCGCCGCCACCTCGGCCGGCGTGCCCTGCGCCATCACGCGCCCGCCGTGCACGCCTGCGCCGGGGCCCATGTCGATGACATGGTCGGCGGCCAGGATCGCGTCTTCGTCGTGTTCGACCACCAGCACGCTGTTGCCGATGTCGCGCAGGTGGCGCAGCGTGGCGATGAGCCGTTCGTTGTCGCGCTGGTGCAGGCCGATGCTGGGCTCGTCGAGCACGTACATCACGCCGGTCAGGCCCGAGCCGATCTGCGACGCGAGGCGGATGCGCTGCGCCTCGCCGCCCGAGAGCGTGTCGGCGCTGCGGTCGAGGCTGAGGTAGTTCAGGCCCACGTCGTTCAGGAACTTCAGGCGCGAGCGGATCTCGCGCACCACCTTGTCGGCGATCTCGGCCTTCGCCCCTTGCAGCTTCAGCGACTCGAAGTAGGCCAGGCATTCGCGCAGCGTGAAGTGCTCGACGCGAAAGATGGGCTGAGCCCGGTCCGAAGGAGTCCAAGTGGACTCCAGAGTGCCGGGCGTTGGACCGGGCGCCTGCAAGCGCCCGGGCTGGGACGCGTCGCCATCGCCCGCATCGACCAGGAACACATTGCGCGCCTCGCGCCGCAGCCGCGAGCCTTCGCAGTCAGGGCAGGGCTTCACGCTCTGGTAGCGCAGCAGGTCTTCGCGCACGGCCGGTGAATCGGTCTCGCGGAAGCGCCGCTCCAGGTTCGGCAGGATGCCCTCGAACGGGTGCGAGCGCTTCACCGATCGCATCTTGCCGCGCGCGGTTTCGGCCTCGTACACGAAGGCGATGTCTTCGGTGCCCGAGCCGCGCAGCAAGACCTGGCGAACGGCTTCGGGCAGGGTCTCGAAGGCGGCGTCGATGTCGAACGCGTAATGCTTGGCCACGCTTTCCAGCAGCGAGAAGGTGTAGGCGTTGCGCCGGTCCCAGCCCTTCACGGCGCCGCTGGCGAGGCTCAGCGACGGGAACGCGACGACGCGGTCGGCATCGAACACCGTGGTGTGGCCGAGGCCGTCGCAGGTCGGGCAGGCGCCGACCGGCGAGTTGAACGAGAACAGGCGCGGCTCCAGCTCGCTGAGCGAATAGTTGCACACCGGGCAGGCGAACTTGCTGGAGAACAGGTGTTCCCGCGCCGGCGAAGGCGCCCCATCGCTTGCCGGCTCCCGCGCGTCCATCTCGAGCGCCATCGCGCGGCCTTCGGCGATGCGCAAGGCGGCTTCGAAGCTTTCGGCCAGCCGCTGTTGCAAGCCGGGCTGCACCTTGATGCGGTCGATCACCACGTCGATGTCGTGCTTCTCGGTCTTCTTCAGCTTGGGCACATCGGCGGCGTCGAACGCCGTGCCGTCGACGCGGAAGCGCACATAGCCCTGCGCCTGCATGTCGGCGAACAGCTCGGTGAACTCGCCCTTGCGGTCGCGCACCACGGGCGCAAGCACCATCAGCCGCGTGCCTTCGGGCAGCGCCAGCACAGCGTCGACCATCTGGCTCACGCTTTGAGCCTGCAGCGGCAGGTGGTGGTCAGGGCAGAAGGGCGTGCCGGCGCGGGCGTACAGCAGGCGCAGGTAGTCGTGGATCTCGGTGACGGTGCCCACCGTGGAGCGCGGGTTGTGGCTGGTCGCCTTCTGCTCGATGCTGATGGCGGGCGACAGCCCCTCGATCACATCGACATCGGGCTTGTCCATCAGCTGCAGGAACTGGCGCGCGTAGGCCGACAGGCTTTCCACATAGCGCCGCTGGCCTTCGGCGTACAGCGTGTCGAACGCGAGCGAACTCTTGCCCGAACCCGACAACCCGGTGATCACCACCAGCTCGTAGCGCGGGATGTCGAGGTCGATGTTCTTCAGGTTGTGGGTACGCGCGCCGCGCACGCGAATAAACGGCGGCTCCAGTGAGGCCCGCCGGGCAGGGTCGGCCGGCGGCGAAAGCAGGGGTGGCAGGGCTTCGGGGGGAACAGACATCGGCGGGCGCGGCAAAACCAAACATCATAGCGGCGGGGTGCAAGTGCGCTGCTTCTGCGGCGGCTGTACTGCTTCTAGGGGATGTGATGGCGCTTCACAAGGCGGGGGTGCCGATCTAACATCCAAAACCGCGTGCAGCAGACCCTTGGGAGCCTCGCATGAACCGTGACGTGAAACTTGCCAACCGGCATCGGGCGCTTCGCGCCTTGCTGGCCCTGATCGGTGTGGCCGGGGCCTTGGGGGCGACGAGCCCGGCCGAGGCCCGCGTCGAGTTGGCGCGCCAAGCCCTCGAAGCACGGGTGCTGGCGGTGCGCGCCGTGATCCATCAAGCCGCCGATGCAGACGCCAGCAAGGCGCCCGATACGCGCATCGCCCAATGGATGAACTGGGGCAACTGGAACAACTGGAACAACTGGCCGAACTGGGGCAATTGGGGCAACTGGTTCAATCGTTGATCGGTGATTAACCGGGGCCACCCCGCTCATGGAAGTTGCGTCCCGCATTCGATGGTTTCCCCGCAGGTCCCCTCCCGGCGCGGCGTCGGCTGAAGCCGCGCATCGCTTCGACAGCGCTGATTTCTCGCCCGCCCTGCGCACCCGGCTGCTGATCCTGCAGCCCACGCCGTTCTGCAACATCGACTGCGACTACTGCTACCTGCCCGAGCGCGATTCCACGGCGCGCATGAGCCTCGCCACGGTGAAGCGCGCTGCCGAGCGCCTGCGCGACGACGGCCTCGCCGGCCCCGACCTCACCGTGGTCTGGCACGCCGGCGAACCGCTCGCGATGCCGGTCGCGTTCTACGACGAGGCCGTGGCCGTGCTGCAAGACGTGTTCGGCGCGGCCTGCAACGTCGCGCACTCGATCCAGACCAACGCCACGCTGATCGACGATGCCTGGTGCGCGCTGTTCAAGCGCCACGCCATGCGCATCGGCGTCAGCGTCGATGGCCCGGCGAATCTGCACGACGCGCACCGCCGCACCCGCACCGGCCGCGGCACGCACGAGCGCGTGCTGCGCGGCATGGCGCGGCTGCGCGCACAGGGCATCGCATTCCACGCCATCGCGGTGGTCACGCCGGCCACCTTCGCGCAGGCCGATGCGTTCTTCGACTTCTTCGTCGCGCAGGGCGTGACCGAAGTCGGCTGCAACTACGACGAGGCCGAGGGCCTGCACGCGCACTCCAGCCTCGCCGGCCACGAGGCTGCCCACGCGGCCTTCCTGGCGCACCTGTTGGAGCGTTCCATCGACCGCGGCGGCGCTCTGCGGGTGCGCGAACTGGCGATGGCGCTGCAACTGGTGTCGCGGCCGCTGCCAACCTGGCAAGGGCAGGGCCAAGACTGGCCCGAGAACGCGCAGACCCTGCCCTTCGCGCTGGTCACGGTGGCGCACAACGGCGACTTCAGCAGCTTCTCGCCCGAGCTCCTCGGCCAGCCTTCGCCCGAGTTCAGCAACTTCATTCTGGGCAATGTTGCAACCAGCAGCTACCTCGACAGCGCGCGCGGCGACGTGTTCATGCGCCTCTGGGATGCGGTGCTGCGCGGCACGCGCGAATGCGAACGCACATGCGCCCACTACGGCTTTTGCGGGGGTGGTGCGCCGGCCAACAAGCTCTACGAAAACGGTGACCTGGCGAGCGGCGAAACCTTGTATTGCCGCACGATGCTGAAGCGGCCGTTCGACACCGTTCTGGCGCGGCTGGAGCGTGACAGGCCAATTTCAGGAGTGCAGGGATGAAGCAGATTCGGGAGTGCAAGTACAGCGCGTTCGTCAGCTACGCGAACGATGACAACACCGCCTGGTACCGGTGGATCGCAAAGTTCACGCGCGAGCTGGAACAGGTGCTGGGGGGCCGAGCGCGCGTGAAGAACGTGCCGCCGCCCTTCTTCGGCGACGACACGCCGGCCGTGGCCGGGCGGCTCAGCACCACGCTGGAAACGGCGGTGGCCGCGTCGTTCGCGATGATCATCGTGGTGCACGACAACTATGCGCAGTCCGACTGGTGCCTGAAGGAGCTCGAATACTTCCGCAGCCGCTTCGGCGACGGCGGCTTTCTGGAGCGGCTGTACATCGTGGCGATGTCCGAGTCGGCGATGCAGGCGGTGAAGCAGAAAGACACCTGGCAGCAGCTGTGCCCGAACGAAGACCAGGTCTGGCTGCAGTTCTACCAG
>CANJKD010000283.1 GCA_947474415.1 Burkholderiales bacterium
GCCCTCGCAGTACGTCGTCGTCGCGACGCGCCACTTCGACCTGTTCACCGTCTTCATCCCGGTCTATGTGTTCCTCGCGATACCGGTCGTCAGCGCTTTCGGCAACGACCCGACGCGACTCCTGGAGCGCACCGCGAAGATCCAGTGGGGCATCACGGTGTGCGTTTACGGCATGAGCCATGCACCCGCGCTGTTGCTGCTGAACCTGCCCGCATACCAGGAGCGGGGCGCGTTCCAGGTGCTGTACCTGGTGGTCGTGGTGACCATCGCGCAGATCGCGCAAGAGGCAGCGAGCCGGCAACTGGGGCGGCAAGAGTTCGGTGACCGGCGCGGTCGGGTTGCTCGACCGTGTGGCGCCGCTGTGCTTCGCAGCGCCGGTGTTCTTCCATTCGGTGCGCGGGTACTTCGGGCTCTAGGATGAACAACCCCCACGCTCTACACGTTCGCTGCCCCAAGGGCCACGCAGGAGACCCTTCCTGGCCCTTGGCGCGCGTCAGCGCCTTCGGACGGCCGAGCGGCACCGACATGCGGGCCGGCCTTTGACATGACAACCTTGATCCGCATCCTGGGCATCGACCCCGGCCTTCGAACCACCGGCTTCGGCGTGATCGAGGCCGAGGGCTCGAAGCTGCGCTACGTCGCCAGCGGCACCATCAAGACCGAATCGGCCGCGAGCCTGAAACTGCCGGCGCGGCTGAAGATCATCTTCGACGGCGTGCGCGAGGTCACGGCGCGCTACGAGCCGCATTGCGCGTCGGTCGAGATCGTGTTCGTCAACGTGAACCCGCAGTCGACGCTGCTGCTCGGCCAGGCGCGCGGCGCGGCGCTGACGGCGCTGGTGTCGACCGACCTCGAAGTGGCGGAGTACACCGCGCTGCAGATGAAGAAGGCCATCGTCGGCCATGGCCAGGCGCGCAAGGAACAGGTGCAGGAGATGGTGATGCGCTTGCTCGGGTTGCCTCGGTTGCCGGGGAAAGACGCGGCCGACGCGCTCGGCCTGGCGATCTGCCACGCCCATGCCGGCGCCTCGTTCGCAGCGATCGCCCGTGGGGCCACGCTCGCGACCGCCGCGCACGGGCAATACCGGGGCGGACGCAGCCGCTGACGGCAGGCTGGCGTCAAGATCAACCACCCCCGCAAGTGGCCCAGAGACCGCGGAGAACCGCAGAGAAAGCCGTGTGCATTGAATTCCTCTGCACAGCTCTGCGCCTCTGCGGTGCGTGAGTTGGTCATATCGAAACTCGCCGCACACGCGCGTGCCGCAGGCGACAATCCCGCCCCTATGAATGCCCTCTTTGAAGACGCCGGCAAATTCTTCGCCGGCCGCGTGATGTTGGAAACCGACACGTCGGTCCAGATCGAACTCGACTCCGGCAAACGCGTGAAGGTGAAAGCGGCCAACCTGCTGCTGAAGTTCGACAAGCCGCAGCCGGCGGAAATGGTGGCGGCGGCGCAGTTGCTCGCACAGGAGATCGACCTCGACCTGGCCTGGGAATTCGCGCCCGATGCCGAGTTCAGTTTCGTCGACATGGCCCGCGACTATTTCGAAGCCAGCGCCGGGCTGGAAAAGCAGGCGGCGGCCTTGTTCCGGCTGTTTGAGGCGCCGCATTACTTCCGCCGTATGGGCAAGGGCAACTTCAAGAAGGCGCCGGCCGAGATCGTGAAGGCCGCGCTGCTGGGCATTGAACGCAAGAAGCTGGTGGCGGCGCAGATCGAGGGCTGGGCCGCAGAGCTGGTTGCCGGCCAGTGCCCGCAACCGGTGCGCGATCAGCTCTACAAGCTGCTGTTCAAGCCGGACAAGAACGCGCCCGAATACAAGGCCGTCGTCGAGGCGGCGCGGCTGTCGCAGAAGGCGCCACTCGACCTGCTGAAGGGCGCCGGCGCGATCAACTCGCCTTACCTGTTCCACTGGAAACGCTTCCTGTTCGAGAGCTTCCCGAAGGGCACGGGTTTCCCGGCGCTGGCCGCACCCGCGATCAAGGAAACACTGCCGCTGGCGGCAGTGCGCGCGTTCTCGATCGACGATTCGCAGACCACCGAGATCGACGATGCGCTCTCGGTGCAGGGCCTGGGCACCGGCACGGTGGTGTTCGGTGTGCACATCGCCGCACCGGGCCTCGCCTTCGCGCCCGATGCACCGATCGACAAGGTGGCACGCGAGCGGCTTTCCACGGTCTACATGCCGGGCCACAAGCTGACCATGCTGCCGGACGACGTGGTGCAGGCCTACACGTTGACTGCCGGCCGCGATTGCCCCTCGGTTTCGCTCTACGTGACGATGAACGAGGCCACGCTGGCGATCACCGGCAGCGAGACCAAGCTCGAGCGCGTGCCGATCGTGGCCAACCTGCGCCACGATCAATTGGACAGCGTCGTCACAGAGGCCTCGCTGACCGGCGCGGCCGAGGCGGCCTATGAGTTCGCACCTGAGCTGGCCTTCGCGTTCCGGCTCGCGCGCCACCTGAAGGCCCAACGCGAAGTGGTGCGCGGCAAGCCGGAGAACTTCAACCGGCCCGACTACAACTTCCGCCTGGACGGCAACGACGCTGGCGAACCGCAAGGCACCGAACGCGTGCTCATCACCACTCGCCAGCGCGGCTCGCCGCTCGACCTGGTGGTGGCCGAGGCGATGATCCTGGCAAACAGCACCTGGGGCGGCTGGCTGGCCGAGTGCGGCGTGCCCGGCATCTACCGCAGCCAGGCGAGCATGGCGCCAGGCGTGAAGGTGCGCATGGGCATCCGGCCCGCACCGCACGCCGGCATGGGCGTGGCGCAGTACACCTGGGCCACGTCGCCGTTGCGGCGCTATGTCGATCTGGTGAACCAGTGGCAGATCATCGCCTGCGCGCGCCACGGCCGCACCGCTGCGCTGGCAGCGCCGTTCAAGCCGAAGGACGTGGCGCTGTTCGCCATCATCTCGGCCTTCGACTCGGCCTATGCCGAATACAACGGCTTCCAGTCGGGCATTGAGCGCTATTGGGCTTTGGTGTCGCTGGCGCAGAATGGCATCACCGAGCTGAATGCGGTGGTGATGAAAGACGGGCTGGTCCGGGCCGATGACCTGCCGCTGGTGTTCCGCGCCCTCGGTGCCGAAGGCTTGCCGCGCGGCGCGCACGTGCGGGTTCGGCTCCAGGGCACCGACCTGTTGACGCTGGACCTGCACGCCAGTGTGGCGACCCGGCTCGACGACACGGCCGCACCCGGCGAAGCCGCCGCAGACGCTGAAGGCAGCGCGGACGATGCGGACGATGCCGCCGACAGCGCCGGCCCGCTGACCCTGGCCATCGACGTGCAGGGCGAAGGCGCTGATGAACCAGCCGCGATCACCGCCGCCGAGGCCGCACCTGCGGGTTGACACGGCGCATGCTGCGCAAGCTCTCGCCCCTGCAACTGGCGCTGATCGTGTCGATCGGTGTGCATGGCGCGTTGCTGGCGGTGCGCATCGTCGACCCGGAACGCTTCAACCGCATCTTCCAGGACACACCGCTGGAAGTGGTGCTCGTCAACACCCGCTCCGGCGTGGCACCGGAGAAGGCGCAGGCCATCGCCCAGGCGAATCTGGCGGGCGGCGGCGAGGCGCAGAGCGGGCGCGCCACCTCGCCGCTGCCGCCGTCGGCCGTGGTCGAGATTGGCGACTCGAGCGAGAACGCCCGCAAGCGCATCGATCAGCTTCAGGAAGCGCAACAACAACTGCTGGCACAGATTCGCCGCGAGTTGGCGGTGCTGCCACCGCCCGACCCGAAGCGTGACCAGGGCAACCCCGACGAGCAGGCACAACAGGAGCGGCGACGGCATTTGATCCAACTGCTCGCCGAGATCGAAAAGCGCATCAACGAAGAAAATGCGCGGCCGAAGAAGCGCTACATCAGCCCGGCCACGCGAGAGGAGGTCTATGCGCAGTACTACGACCAGTTGCGGCGCAAGATCGAGGCGCGCGGCACGCGCAACTTCCCGGAAAATCAAGGCCACAAGCTGTACGGGGAACTGACGATGAATGTGACCGTCGATGCCGAAGGCCGTGTGCTTGAAACCGAGGTCGTGCGCGCGTCGAACTCGAAGGTGCTGGACCGGCGCGCGGTCGCGATCGTGCGCGCCGCGGCGCCATTCGGGCCGTTCTCGGCGGCGATGCGGCGCGTGGCGGACCAACTCGTCGTCACCTCCCAGTTCCGCTTCACGCGCGATGAAGAGCTCGAAACCACACTCACGGCACCGCCGCAGAATTGACCCCATGGACCGTTACGTCGTGGCCGGCAACCCGGTCGAACACAGCCAGTCGCCGTTTATCCACACCGAGTTCGCGCGCCAGACCGGGCAGGCGATGGAATACGGCCGCGCGCTGTGGCCGCTGGGCGGCTTTGCAGGATCGCTGCGCGCGCTGGTGGCCACTGGCGCGAAAGGCTGCAACATCACCGTGCCCTTCAAGTTCGACGCCTGTCGCGAAGGCCGGCACCTGACGCCTCGCGCCGCGCTGGCGCAGGCCGCGAACGTGCTGCGTTTTGATGCGGAAGGCTGGCTGGCCGACAACACCGACGGTGCCGGGCTGGTCAACGACATCGAGCGCAATGCGGGCCTGGCGC
>CANJKD010000284.1 GCA_947474415.1 Burkholderiales bacterium
CAAGTTCATCGAGGTCGTTCGCGAGGCTTACCCGGCCGTCTATCGCCACGAGACGGTCGCGTTCCTGAAGCCCGAACTGGCCGATGGCACGCTGATGCAGGGCGTGCACCTCACCGACGGACAAGGCATGCTCTGGCTGGCGCTGTACCGAATGGAGAGGCAGCGCGACCGGAGCTGGCGCATCAGCGCCTGCCAGTTGGTGCCGGCGCAGGGGCGTGTGGCTTGAAGGGGCCGGCACGCCGGACGGTTCCCCGAGGGAAGTGAGGGTAGACATGAAGTGCCCGGTGGGCGCTCCATGCGAGAGAACGCCTCATTGCCGGTGCCGGCGGCATCGGTGCGGAAGCCATAGTTCGCGCTTTCCCAGCCGACCTTCACCGCCTTGCCAGCGACCGGCGCGATGGTGTTGGCCACCCATGGCGGCAGCAAGTGGGGTATTCGGCGCGCGTGCGCACCTGGCCGACGACCGAATCGAACGTCAGGTCGCCGAGGGCCGGTGCACCCTTCAGCGGCTCCGGCGACGGCAACTTTTTCGCGGCGGCCACGATGACGTGCGGCCCCATCTCGATGCGCAGCACAGGAAGGTCTTGTTTCATGTGTCCCGTGTCGACCAGACAGCGGGTCGATGCAGGCGAGCTTGAACGTTGGCCGGGCGGCGGCCGCCGTTGCCGCCGCTGTTGCAGAAAAATGGCCGCAGTTGCCAGGGCAGTAAAGGGCTTGAGCATGCAGACTCTTTCCCGGAGCAGCCCCTGCATTGGCGCCACAGGGGTTCGCTGCCTGCTGCGTTCAACCCGCAGAGCCCGGCATTTCGCAAGCTCGCCCAGCCCAGCCTAGCCCAGGCCGCCGTCCAGAATCTCGGCGCCAGCCGCTGCCCCTGCGGGGCCCTGAACCGGCTGCATGAAGTCGGCTACCAGCTGAACGACCCGACGGTGCGCGTGATCGTGGCCGCCGGCCCGGTGCCGCCGGTGGTCGACAAGGTGCGCGTTGGCACCGTTGCCGGCGACTGGCGTGGGCAAGGTGTTGCGGCGCTTGCCGCACCGGCTGGAACAGCCGGTGTCCGCGGGTAGTTCAGGACCCCCCCGGCGGTTGGGCGCGGGCAGAATGGGGCCACGGGAGGCAGCCTTTGGCCACCGAAGAAGCATTGAACCCAAGCAACAAACCGGCCTCTTTTCAGGGTGAGGCAGCGTATCGCCTGCTGTTCGATCGCAACCCCTGGCCGATGTGGGTGTACGACGCGCAGACCTTGCACTTCCTGGCCGTCAACGAGGCCGCTGCGGCCAGTTATGGTTAGAGCGAAGCCGAGTTTCTTCGCATGAGCCTGCCCGACATCCGCCCTGAAGACGAGCATGCGCAGCTGACGGCTTAACTGGCGGCACCGAAACCGCGGCGCCATTCGCGGCTGAACTGGCGCCACCGGCGGCGCAGCGGTGAATTGATCTGGGTCCAGATTGTTTCCGAAGCCATCGAATTCGCCGGCCGCCCGGCGCGGCTGGTGCTGGCGCAGGACGTGACGCAGCGCCTGCGCGCCGAACACGACTTGCGCCTCAGCGAACGCCGCTACCGCGACATCGTCGAGACCGCGACCGAAGGCATCGGGAGCATCGACGCACAGGCGCGCACCAGCTTCGTCAACCCGAAGATGGCGCAGATGCTGCGTTACAGCGTTGACGAAATGGCCGGCCGCCCGCTCACCGATTTCATGGACGCGCAAGGCGCCGAGATCGCGAAGGCGAACCTCGAGAGCCGCCGGCAGGGCGTGGCCGAAAAGCATGACTTCAAATTTCAGCGCAAGGATGGAGGCGAGCTCTGGGCCTCGATAGCAACCAACCCGGTGCGCGGCGAAGCGGGCGCCTATGCCGGCGCGCTGGCGATGGTCACCGACATCACCGAAGTCGAGCCGCAGGACGAACCCGGCCCGCGCATCCTGTTCGTGAATGAGGCCTTCGAGCGCCGCGCTGGTTACACGCGCGACGAAGTGCTGGGCCGGTCACCGCGCTTCCTGCAGGGGCCGCGCACCGACAAGGCCGAGCTGTGGTGCATTGGCGAGGCGCTTCGCCGCTGGGAGCCGGTGCGCGCGGAACTCATCAATTACACCAAGCGCGGCGAAGAATTCTGGGTCGAGCTCGACCTGTTGCCCATCGCCGACGGCGCGCCCTTGCCCCTGGTGTTCGAGGCCATCGTGGAAGGCATCACCTCGACCCCGCACGACACGCAATGCAGCGTGCAGTTGCTCGACGCCAGCGACGCTTTTCCGCCGCATGGCGCAGCGCCTGGCCCGCCTGCGAATTGGTCGGCGCCCATCCTCAGCCATTCTGGTGCGGTGCTTGGCAGGTTCGACGTGCACCACCGCGACGGGCGTTCACCGAGCGCCGCCGAAGTGGCAGCCGTCGCTGAAGCCACCAAGGTGGCCGCCGTAGTGATCGAGCGCAAGCGTGCCGACGCAGCATTGCGCGAGTCGCAGAAGATGGAAGCCCTCGGCACGCTGGCCGGCGGCATCGCGCACGACTTCAACAACATCCTCGGCGCGATTCTCGTCAGTCGGGCACTCGTGCGGCAAGAAGGCGGCGTGACTGCCGCAGCGGCGGCGCAGCTCGCGCAATTCATTCAGTCCGCGCTGCGCGCCCGGGGCCTGGTGTACCAGATCCTCGCATTCAGCCGCCAGCCACCGCACATGGCCGTGAGCCAGCCGCTGCGGCCGCTTGTTTCACGCGCACTCGACCACTTGCGCGCCATGTTGCCGACCGGCGAGCGGCTCAGCGCTTGCCTGACCGATGACGAGTTGAACGGCGAAGTCGATGCGAACCAGATACAGCAGGTGTTGATGAACCTGTGCACGAATGCCTGGCACGCGACGTCGAGCGACGGTGGCAGCATCGAGGTGGGGCTGGAAGCCCTGACCGTCGGCATCAACCGCACGCGGCGCACCGAGCCCTTGGCGCCGGGGCGCTGGGCGCACTTGTGGGTGAAAGACACCGGCTCGGGCATGGACGAGGCCGCACGTGCCCGCATCTTCGAACCCTTCTTCACCACCAAGCCGGTGGGCCGCAGCACCGGCCTCAGCATGGCGGTGGTGCACTGCATCGTGACCGAGCATCGCGGGCTGATTTCGGTCGACACGGCCGTGGGCCTGGGCTCGACGATCCACATCTACCTGCCCGCCCCCGAGGCCGCGCGGGCACCTGCCCCGCCGCCGCTCGCGCCTGCGGAAGCAGCGCTACCAACCGAAGGTATGGCCCCGAATATCCTGCTGCTCGACGCCGCCGCCGTGATGCTGCTCACCGGCACGGCGCTGCTGCGCGGCCTCGGCTACCGCGTGGCTGGCGCGAAGCGCTGGACGCCGTGCGCGACCGAACGCCGGGTTTCGACCGGGTGGTCTGCGACCACAACATGCCCGATTGCTCCGGCATCGACTTGGCCCGTAGCTTGGCCGCGAGCCACGCCTGCCTGCCTGTGGTCATCTACTCGGGCCACATCGATGCCGAGCTCCAGGCGCGCGCCAGCGCGCTTGGCGTGCGGGCGCTGGTGCAAAAGGAAAACAGCGTCGAAGAACTCGGTGCCACGATCCGGCGCGTGCTCGCCGAGCCGCTGCACTGATGCCCACGCGGTAGCGGCTCAGGCCTGCCACACCCCGTAGCCCGCCTCGCGCAGGCTGATGCCGAGCTCGACTTCCATCTCGCAGGCGCCCGCATACGGCATCGGGTTGAACACCGCGTACAGCTGCGGCAGCAGGCGCAGCCCGAACTCGCGCACGAAGCGGTTCGACTGCACGCCGGCCATGTGGCGGTCGAAGCGCAGGTCCGGGTCCAGGCCCGTCATGCCGACGTAGACGAAGGGCTTGCCGAGCACATGGCCGGGGTTCGCGGCACGAAAGCGCGGCACGTTCCAGACGCGGTCGGACAGCTCGACCACGTAGACGCTGTAGTGGTGGCTGCGCGGTGTGGCGCACGGCGGCTTGCGCTTGGGCACAGGCTTGGGCATGGGTGCCTACACTAGCAGCCCATGCCCGATTCCCCCACAGACGCATTCCTCGCACTGCTAGAACAAGCCCTCACCGCTGGCACATTCGCCCGCCTCGTGCTGGCCAAGCCGCGCCCCGCTGCGGGCGATCTGGTGCGCGTGTCGGTGCGGCAGGTGGCGCTGAAGGGCGAGACCTGCCTCTCGTTCGTCCACACCCACAACACGCGCGACATCACGAAGAACCTGGCGCTGGCCGAGGGTGTGGCGGCGGTGCGCGGCTTGATCGCGAGCACGTTCCAGCAGGCTCACCTTTTCAGTGCCGACGAGGAAGCCCAGTTGATGATCAGCAAGAAAGGCAAGCAGACCTTGCTGCGCGGCAAGGCGCGGCATGAGGCCGGCGTGGCGCCGCAAGCGGGCCACGCGCACGACCGAACCAAGCACCGCTTCGTCGACCTGAACCAGCCCTTTCTGGTGGCGCTGGGCGTCACCGACGCGCAGCACCAGCTCGTGCCGGCGATGGCGCGCAAGTGGAAGCAGATCAACAAGTTCATCGAGGTCTTCGATGCCGCGCTGAAGCGCTCGGCGCTGGCCGAGAGCGCTGAC
>CANJKD010000285.1 GCA_947474415.1 Burkholderiales bacterium
ACGGTGGCCATAGCCAATATCGACACGCGCCGACTGACGCGTGTCCTGCGCACGCACGGCGCCCAAAACGGCTGCATCCTGACCTTGCCCCGGGGCGAAGCGATGACGCAGGCGCACGTCGACGATGCGATCACCAGGGCCAAAGCGTCGCCGTCCATGAGCGGTCTCGATCTGGCCAAGGTCGTCAGCGAGACCGAGCCGTATGACTGGACCGAAACCGAGTGGTCGCTCGAAGCGGGCTACGGCCAGCTGACCGACCCCAAATTTCACGTCGTCGCGTTCGACTTCGGCGTCAAGCGCAACATTTTGCGCATGCTCGCGAGCCGGGGTTGCCGTGTCACCGTGGTGCCAGCGCAGACCCGCGCGGCGGAGGTGCTGGCGTACCGGCCCGACGGCATTTTCCTCAGCAATGGCCCCGGCGACCCGGAGCCCTGCGACTACGCGATTCGCGCGGCCAGTGAGCTGATCGAAACCGGCACGCCGACCTTCGGCATCTGCCTCGGCCACCAGATCATGGCGCTGGCGTCGGGCGCCAAGACCTTCAAGATGAAGTTTGGCCACCACGGCGCGAATCACCCGGTGAAAGACCTTGACACTGGCCGCGTCAGCATCACGAGCCAGAACCACGGTTTCGCGGTCGATCAGGCCACGCTGCCGGGCAACTTGCGGCCCACCCATGTGTCGCTGTTCGATGGCACGCTGCAGGGTCTGGCGCGCACCGACCGGCCGGCGTTCTGCTTCCAGGGTCACCCGGAAGCGTCACCCGGGCCGCACGACATTTCATACCTGTTCGACCGTTTCATTTCGCTGATGGCCGACAAGAGCGTCGATCTGGCACCGAAGAACGCAGCAGAGAAGACCCATGCCTAAGCGCAGCGACCTCAAGACCATTCTCATCATCGGCGCCGGCCCGATCATCATTGGCCAGGCCTGCGAGTTCGACTACTCGGGCGCGCAAGCCTGCAAGGCCTTGCGCGAAGAGGGCTACAAGGTCGTGCTGGTCAACAGCAACCCGGCCACCATCATGACCGACCCCGAGATGGCGGACGTGACCTACATCGAGCCCATCACCTGGCAGGTGGTCGAGAAGATCATCGCCAAGGAGCGGCAGGCGTTTCCGGACGAAAAGATGGCGGTGTTGCCGACCATGGGCGGCCAGACCGCGTTGAACTGCGCACTTGACCTGCACAGGCACGGTGTGCTGGCGAAGTACGGCGTCGAGATGATCGGTGCGAACGAGACAGCGATCGAGAAGGCCGAGGACCGCCTGAAGTTCAAGGACGCGATGACCAGCATCGGCCTCGGTTCGGCGCGCTCGGGCATTGCACACTCAATGGAAGACGCGTTGGCGGTGCAAAAGCGCATCACGCGCGAGATCGGCACGTCCAGCGAAGCGGCCGGCTTCCCGATGGTGATTCGCCCCAGTTTCACCCTTGGCGGCACCGGTGGCGGCATTGCTTACAACCCGGAAGAATTCGAAGAGATCTGCAAGCGCGGGCTCGACCTCTCGCCAACGAAGGAACTCCTGATCGAGGAAAGCCTGATCGGCTGGAAAGAGTACGAGATGGAGGTGGTGCGCGACAGCCGCGACAACTGCATCATCGTCTGCTCGATCGAGAACCTCGACCCGATGGGCATCCACACCGGTGACTCGATCACCGTGGCCCCGGCGCAGACGCTCTCCGACAAGGAATACCAACTGCTGCGCAACGCAAGCATTGCCATCTTGCGCGAGATCGGCGTCGACACCGGCGGCTCGAATGTGCAGTTCGCGATCAACCCGAAGGACGGCCGCATGGTCGTCATCGAGATGAACCCTCGGGTCTCACGCTCTTCGGCGTTGGCCTCGAAAGCCACCGGATTTCCGATTGCCAGGGTGGCGGCGAAGCTGGCGGTGGGCTACACGCTCGACGAGCTTCGCAACGACATCACCGGCGGCGCGACGCCGGTCAGCTTCGAGCCCAGCATCGACTACGTCGTCACGAAGATCCCGCGTTTCGCGTTCGAAAAATTCCCGGCTGCCGATTCGCGCCTGACGACGCAGATGAAGTCGGTAGGCGAAGTAATGGCAATGGGCCGCACCTTCCAGGAGAGCTTCCAGAAGGCATTGCGTGGGCTGGAAACCGGCATCGACGGCCTGACCGAACGGACGTCATGTCAACCCGCAGACCGTGACGAAATCATCCAGGAAATCGGCGAAGCCGGCCCGGAGCGCATCCTGTTTGTCGGTGATGCCTTCCGCATCGGCATGACGCTCCAGGAAGTGTTTGAAGAGACCGCCATCGACCCGTGGTTTCTGGCCCAGATCGAGCAGCTGGTGCAGCACGAGCAGGCGCTGACCGGCCGCACTTTGGCCGATCTGTCGAGTGACGAGTTGCGCTTCCTGAAGCAGAAGGGTTTCGCCGACCGTCGCCTAGCCAAGCTGCTGGGCACGAACCAGCACGAGGTGCGCAAGACGCGTCATGCGCTCGGCATTCGCCCGGTCTACAAGCGCGTCGATACCTGTGCTGGCGAGTTCTCGACCCGGACGGCCTACCTGTATTCGACCTACGAGACCGTCGACGGCGAGTGCGAGGCGGAGCCCACCGACCGCAAGAAAATCATGGTGCTGGGCGGTGGGCCGAACCGCATCGGCCAGGGCATCGAATTCGACTACTGCTGCGTGCACGCCGCGCTGGCGATGCGTGAAGACGGCTACGAGACCATCATGGTCAACTGCAACCCGGAGACCGTGTCGACCGACTACGACGCCTCGGACCGGCTGTACTTTGAACCGGTGACGCTCGAAGACGTGCTCGAGATCGTCGACAAGGAAAAGCCGTTCGGCGTGATCGTGCAGTACGGCGGGCAAACGCCGTTGAAGCTCGCTCTCGACCTGGAGCGCGCGGGCGTTCCCATTGTCGGCACCACGCCCGATAGCATCGACATTGCCGAAGACCGCGAGCGCTTCCAGAAGCTGCTGCACGACATCGGACTGCGCCAGCCGCCGAATCGCACGGCGCGCACTGAACAGCAGGCGCTCGCCCTGGCGCACGAGATCGGCTACCCGCTGGTCGTGCGGCCGAGCTATGTGCTGGGCGGCCGCGCGATGGAAATCGTGCATGGCGACAAGGACCTGGAGCGCTACATGCGCGAGGCGGTCCGCGTGAGCGAGAAGTCGCCGGTGCTGCTCGACCGGTTTCTGGATGACGCGATCGAGGTCGATGTCGACTGCATCAGCGATGGCACCGACGTGATGATCGGCGGCATCATGGAACACGTCGAACAGGCCGGCATCCATTCGGGCGACTCGGCCTGTTCGTTACCGCCGTATTCGCTGCCGAAGGCGTTGCAGGACGAGATGCGCCGCCAGACCATTGCGATGGCGCGGGCACTGAAGGTCGTCGGGTTGATGAACGTGCAGTTCGCAATTCAAGGTGATGGCGAAAACGCCGTCGTCTATGTGCTCGAAGTGAACCCGCGTGCCTCGCGCACCGTGCCCTTCGTGTCGAAGGCGACCGGCCAGCCCTTGGCGAAGATCGCGGCGCGCTGCATGGTCGGGCAGAAGCTGCAGGGCCAGCGGCACAGCGACGGCAAGCCGCCGCGCGAGGTGATTCCGCCTTATTTCTCGGTCAAGGAAGCGGTGTTCCCGTTCAACAAGTTTCCGGGCGTCGACCCGGTCCTCGGGCCCGAGATGCGTTCCACCGGTGAAGTGATGGGCGCCGGCCGCACGTTCGGAGAGGCGATGCTGAAAAGCCAGCTCGGCGCCGGATCGAAGCTGCCGGCAGCGGGCACGGTCTGCATCACCGTGAAGAACGGCGATAAGGCGCGCGCCGTGGTCGTTGCGCGTGATCTGTATGCGCTGGGCTTCAGCATCGTTGCGACCAAGGGCACTGCGGCGGCCATCGCCGCAGGCGGCGTGTCGGTGAAAGCAGTCAACAAGGTCAAGGACGGCCGGCCGCACATCGTCGACATGGTGAAGGCGGGCGAGATCCAACTCGTCTTCACGACCGTCGACGAAACCCGCACCGCGATTGCCGACTCACGCCACATCCGGCAAGCCGCGCTGGCGAACCGCATCACCTACTACACCAGCATGGCGGGTTGCGAGGCGGCCGTGGAAGGCATGAAGCACCAAGACGATCTGGTGGTGCGGTCGCTGCAGGAACTGCACCGCGAACTGCACTAAACTTCGGAACGTCCAGTTCCGCCGCCGGTGCACCCGGCGGCGATTTCATTTTTGCTTCGAGGTTTATCGTTGCCATGGTCACCATTCCTCTCACGGTTCGCGGTGCTGAAAAGCTCAAGGAAGAGCTGGCGCGCCTGAAGGGCGTTGAACGCCATGCCGTTATCCAGGCGATTTCGGAGGCCCGCGCGCAGGGCGACTTGTCCGAGAACGCCGAGTACGAAGCAGCCAAGGACAAGCAGGGTTTCATCGAAGGCCGCATCCTCGATATCGAAGGCAAGCTGGCGGCTGCGCGCATCATCGACCCGGCCACACTGAACGCCGAAGGCCGGGTCGTTTTCGGATCCACGATCGACCTTGAAGACGAAGCC
>CANJKD010000286.1 GCA_947474415.1 Burkholderiales bacterium
ATCTTCACGTCGATGTCGGGCTGGACGCCAAGGGTGCGCAGGGTCTGCTGTACCAGGTCACTGAACACCGGCGCGGCCACGTCGCCGCCATACCACTTGCCATTGCTCGGCTCGTCGACCATCACCGCGACGATGATGCGCGGGTTGACGATCGGCGCGATGCCGACGAACCACGCGCGGTACTTCTTGACCGCGTAGCCCTTGCCTTCCTGCTTGTAGGCCGTGCCCGACTTGCCACCGACCGAGTAGCCGATGGTCTGCGCCTTCGGGGCCGTGCCGCCCGGGCCGGTGACCAGGGCCAGCATCTCGCGCAGGGTCTTCGCCGTCTGCGGTGAAATGACGCGCTGGCCGCTGACGCGGGCGTCTTCTCCTTGCGCCGTGCTCTTGGTCAGCGTGACCGGGATGAACTCGCCGTCGTGCGCGAACACGGTGTAGGCATGGGCGATCTGGAACAGCGAGGCCGACAGGCCGTAGCCATAGCTCATGGTCGCCTGTTCGATCGGTCGCCAGGTCTTGAACGGGCGCAGCCGGCCGCTCACCACGCCGGGGAAATCGAGCTGCGGCTTCTGGCCGAAACCGGCCTGCGCATACAGCTCCCACATCTCGCGTGGCTGGAACATCAGGCCCATGCGCATCGCGCCGATATTGCTCGACTTCTGGATCACCTCGGCCACCGTCAGGTCGCCGTGCGGGTGCGAATCGCTGATCACGAAGCCGCCCATCGAAACCTTGCCGGGCGCGGTGTGGATGATGGTGTCGGGCTTGACGCGGCCGGTCTCCAGGGCCAACGCTGCGATGAAGGGCTTGACCGTGGAGCCGGGCTCGAAGGTGTCGGTGAGGGCGCGGTTTCGCAACTGCGCGCCAGTCAGGTTGCGGCGGTCAGCGGGCGTGTAGCTCGGGTAGTTGGCCAGCGCCAGCACCTCGCCGCTGCGCGCATCGAGCACCACCACGCTGCCGGCCTTGGCCTTGTGCTCGGCCACCGCGTCGCGGATGCGCTGGTAGGCGAAGAACTGCACCTTCGAGTCGATGCTGAGCTGGATGTCACGGCCGTCCACGGGTGCCACGCTGTCGCCGATGTCTTCGACGACGCGGCCGAGCCGGTCCTTGATGACGCGGCGCGTGCCCTTGCGGCCGAGCAGGTCGGACTCGTGCGCGAGTTCGATGCCTTCCTGGCCGTGGTCTTCCACATTGGTGAAGCCGACCACGTGCGTGGCGGCCTCGCTTTCAGGGTACCTGCGCTTGTACTCGCGCACCTGGTGAATGCCCTTCAGGCCGAGCGCGAGCACCTCGCGCGCCACCGGGTCTTCGACCTGGCGCCGCAGCCAGACGAAGTTGGGGTTGTCGTTGAGGCGGTCGTCCAGTTCCTTCGGCGTCATGCCCAGCAGCCTGGCGAGCTGGCTTCGCTGTGCCGGCTCGGCATCGAAGTCTTTCGGGATCGCCCACAGCGAAGGCGCCGGCACGCTCGACGCGAGGATGAGCCCGTTGCGATCAAGAATGCGGCCGCGGCTGGCAGGCAGGTCGAGCGTGCGCGCGTAGCGGATCTCGCCCTGGCGCTGGAAGAACTCGGTGCCGATGACCTGCACATACAGCGCCCGGCCGAGCAGGCCGCAAAAGCCGAGGCCCACCAGGCCGACGAGCAGCTTCGAGCGCCACGGCGGCGTTTTCGACGCGAGCAAGGGGCTGGTCGAGTAGTTCACACTGCGCACAATGGACGGCGCGCCACGACCTCGCGATGACTTTGAACTCTCGCTGTCCTTGGGCTTTTGTTCCCACTTCATGATGACCGCTCCCCGCTTGCCGCGTACGGCAAGCGACCCTCCAAGGGCCACGAAGAGGCCCCTGCGTGGCCCGGGGTCGGGTCTTGCTTGGGACGGCTCGGCGCGGTGGCCCGCATCATTTCGCGCCCCCCGCTGCCGGCGCGGAAGCCGCACCCGGGTAGGTCACGTATTGCGTGACGGCCGGCGTGGCGTTGCGCATTGCGAGCTTCTCGCGCGCCATCTTCTCGACGCGCAGCGGCGTGGCCTGCGATTGCTTGTCGGACTTCAGGCGCTCGAACTCGCTGTCGAGCAGGCGCTCTTCGCTGCGCGCCTTGTCGAGTTCGGCAAACAGGCGGCGCGACTCGTGCGACACGCGCACGAGGTACACACTGCTGAGCAACAAGGCCGCGAGCAGCAGCAGGTTGAAGCGCGTCATGCTGCGGCCCCGGCCCCGATACCCACGTCGATACCCACGTCAGAGCGCTCGGCCACGCGCATGATCGCCGAGCGCGAACGCGGGTTCGCGCGCAGCTCGGTCTCGCCGGGCTTGACGCGCGCAATCGCCACCATGCGCTGCGGCTTGGGCTCGGCGAACGGCGCACGGCGGTCGAACTCACTCTTGCTTTCACGCGCGATGAAGGTCTTCACGATGCGGTCTTCGAGCGAGTGGAAGCTGATCACCACCAGCCTCCCGCCCTGCACCAGCAGGGCCAGCGACGCCGTCAGCCCTTGTTCGAGTTCCGCAAGCTCGGCGTTGACGAAAATCCGAAGAGCTTGAAATGTGCGCGTTGCAGGGTTCTGGCCCGCTTCGCGGGTTTTGACCGCACCCGCCACGAGCTCGGAAAGCTGCCCTGTGGTTCGAACAGGGTTCCCGCTTTCGCGCCGAGCAACAAGCGCCTTTGCAACCTGTAAAGCAAACCGCTCTTCCCCATAGTCACGAATCACCTCCGTCAATTGGCGCACGTCGGCGCGGGCCAAAAAGTCCGCTGCACTTTCGCCGCAGGTCGTGTCCATGCGCATGTCCAGCGGGCCGTCGAAACGGAAGCTGAAACCGCGCTCGGGGTCGTCGATCTGAGGGGAAGAAACGCCCAGGTCGAGCAGCAATCCGTCGACCCGGCCCAGGCCCAGCGCCGCCAGGGTGGTAGCCATGTGCGCAAAACTCGTGTGATGAATTGAAAAACGCGGGTCCGAGACCCGCGTTTCACCGGTGGATGCGGCCGCTACGGCCTGCACATCCCGGTCGATCGCCACCACCCTGCCCTTGGGCGACAGGCGCGCCAGCAGCAACCGCGAGTGGCCGCCGCGGCCGTAGGTGCCGTCGAGGTAGATGCCGTCCGGGTTCGTCACGAGCGCGTCGATCGCCTCATTCAAGAGCACGGTGGTGTGCTGCAGTTCTGTCGGGGCGTTCATGGCGCCTGCTTCAGAAACTGAAGCTCTTCAGCGATTCGGGCATTTCCGACTGCATCACGCGCGCTTCGTGCTCGGCGTGGCGCGTGGCGTCCCAAAGCTCGAAGTGGCTGCCCATGCCGAGCAGCATCACGTCGCGCACGAGGCCAGCCGACGTGCGCAGTTCAGGCGCGATCAGCACGCGCGACGACGCATCGATCTCGACGTCCATCGCGTTGCCGAGGAACACGCGCTTCCAGCCGCTGGCTTCCATCGGCAGCGCCGCGACCTTGTCGCGGAACAGTTCCCAGGCCGGGCGCGGGAAAATCAGCAAGCCGCCCTCGGGGTGCTTGGTGACCGTCAACTGGTTCGCGCCCATCGCCGCCAACAGCTCGCGGTGACGCGCCGGCATGGCGATGCGCCCCTTGCCGTCCAACGTCAAGGCCGCAGGCCCTTGGAATGCGATATTTGTCACAAATTTCCACAAAAGTGCACTTTGCGCCACTTTAGCGGATGGAATTGCGAAGGTCAACGAAACCCGGAACAAAATTCAATGGAATCAAAGACTTAGGCGCTCTTTCACACGCAAGTGTCGTGACAAAATGCATTCAAAAATAAGGACTTGCGGGGCGGTTTGAAAGTAACGGGTGAGATTGCCGGCCCAAGCGTGAGGACGCACTGAAGCTCGTGGGAACCCCAACGACGGTCGCGCTATCCCATCCGAGATCGCGAAAAGCATTACGAGATCGTGAAGTCCCTGCGAGGTCGTGACGAATCCGCCACGGTTGACGGCAAGAGCGCCGTACCGGCAATGCCGGCAGCCGCTTGGGACCCCACGGGTCAGAACGGGTGGGCACCATGCCACTGACTTGCGATGCCCGTACAGCACCGCAAGCCCAACACGAGCAAGAAGCACCCGGGCTACAAGGGCTATCCGTACCTGCTGCGCGAGCTGACGATTGATCGCGCCAATCAAGTCTGGGCCACCGACATCACGTACATCCTGATGGCGTGCGGCTGGGTCTATCTGTGCGCCATCGTGGACTGGGCGAGCCGCAAGGTGTTGTCGCACCGGGGGTCGATCAGCATGGACGGCAAGGGGGCATGGAGGGACAACGTGTTCGTCGAGCGGCTGTGGCGCTCGATCAAGTACGAGGAGGTCTACCTGCACGCCTACGACTCGGTCGGCCAGGCCAAGGCGGGGATCGCGCGATGCGTCAGCTTCTACAACACCGCGCGACCCCATTCGTCGCTGGGCAAGAAGACCCCGGACGAGTTCTACTCCGCGACGCTGCCGGCGATTCAACACGCAGCTTGAGCGGTGACCACGAGTTGCACACCGCGGCGGTCGGTACGTCGCAAGCGCCGACCGACCGCCGCCGTGGAC
>CANJKD010000287.1 GCA_947474415.1 Burkholderiales bacterium
GCACGGCGCCGGGCAGATGCGGCCGGTGAACTCGGGGAAGTTGTTGGTCGAATCGAGCACCGCGAAAGCGTTCTTCCAGTCGGCCCGGTACACCAGGTCATTGAAGTCCGGAATGATGTTGTTGACCGGGCAACCGCTGTTGCAGAACGGTGTGCCGCAATCCATGCAGCGCGCACTCTGGATCTTGGCCTCAACCTCTTTCAGGCCAATGACGAATTCGCTGTAGTTTTTCAGGCGCTGGGCGACGGGCGCGTAGCCCTCTTCCAGGCGCTCGTATTCCATGAAGCCGGTAACTTTTCCCATGATGTCTTTACTCGTCGTTTCACTGTGAAAGGCCATCGGGCGCCAGGTTGCCCCAAGCCCGATTGCGAACCCCTTGGGGGTGGCCGCAGTTCCCTGCGGCCGGGGCTGTCATTTCGCGGGCACGGTCTTGCTCTTGGGCGCTTCGGCGCCCTTGGCTTTCACGATCATGCTGCCGGCGTCTTGCATCGCTTGCGACTCGCTGGCAAGCAGCAGGGCCTTCGCAGCCTGTTCACCCAGTGCACGCCTGTATTCGTTCGGGAACACCTTCACGAACTTCGCGCGCGACTCGACCCAGTGGTCCATCACATGGCGGGCGCGCAAGGAGCCCGTCCACTTGTGGTGGTCCTCGATCAACTTCTTCAGGATGGCCTCATCCGGCTGCGCCTGATGCCACAGGCTCTTGTCGGCCGCCTGCTCGGCGCTGCTCAAGACCTTGACGAGCGACACCATCGAGGTGTTGCAGCGCGACGCGAAGCTGCCGTCTTCGTCATACACATAAGCCACGCCGCCACTCATGCCGGCGGCGAAGTTGCGGCCCGTCTTGCCGAGCACGACAACCGTGCCGCCGGTCATGTACTCGCAGCCATGGTCGCCCGTGCCTTCGACCACTGCCGTGGCCCCAGACAGCCGCACCGCAAAACGCTCTCCGGCCACGCCGCGGAAGAAGGCCTCGCCACTGGTTGCGCCGTAGAGCACGGTGTTGCCGACGATGATGTTCTGCGTGGCGTCGCCGCGGAACTCGATGCTCGGGCGGATCGCGATGCGCCCGCCGCTCATGCCCTTGCCGGTGTAATCGTTCGCGTCGCCGATCAGGTAGATCGTGATGCCCTTGACCAGGAACGCACCAAAGCTCTGGCCACCGGTGCCCTCCATCTGGATGAAGATGGTCTGGTCAGGCAGGCCTTCGGGGCGTTGGCGAATCAGTTCGCCCGACAGCATCGCGCCCACCGTGCGGTTCACGTTGCGCACCTCTTCCATGAACTGCACCTTCTCACCGCGTTCGATCGCCGGGCGGCACTTCTCGATCAGCTTCACGTCGAGCGCACGCTCCAGGCCGTGGTCTTGCAACTCGGTGTGGCGGCGCGGCACGTCGGCCGGTGCGGTGGGCAGGTGAAATACGCGGCCGAAGTCCAGCCCCTTTGCCTTCCAGTGCGCGATGCCCTTCTTGGTGTCCAGCAGGTCGGCACGGCCGATCAGGTCTTCGAACTTGCGGATGCCCAGCTGCGCCATGATGCTGCGTGCCTCCTCGGCGACGAAGAAGAAGAAGTTGACGACGTGCTCGGGCCGGCCCTGAAACTTGGCGCGCAGCACCGGGTCTTGCGTGGCCACACCCACCGGGCAGGTGTTCAGGTGGCATTTGCGCATCATGATGCAGCCTTCGGCCACCAGCGGCGCGGTCGCGAATCCGAACTCGTCGGCACCGAGCAAAGCGCCAATCACCACATCGCGGCCGGTCTTCATCTGGCCGTCGGCCTGCACACGGATGCGCGAACGCAGCCGGTTCAGCACCAGCGTCTGCTGGGTCTCGGCCAGTCCCAGTTCCCAGGGCGTGCCGGCATGCTTGATCGAACTCCAGGGCGAGGCGCCCGTACCGCCGTCGTGGCCGGCAATCACCACATGATCGGCCTTGGCCTTCGCCACGCCGGTGGCGATGGTGCCCACGCCGACCTCGCTGACCAGCTTCACGCTGATGCTGGCGCGCTGGTTCGCATTCTTCAGGTCGTGGATGAGCTGGGCCAGGTCTTCGATCGAGTAGATGTCGTGGTGCGGTGGCGGCGAGATCAGGCCCACACCCGGCACCGAATGGCGCAGCTTGCCGATGTAATCGGTGACCTTGCCACCGGGCAGCTGGCCACCTTCGCCTGGCTTGGCACCTTGCGCCATCTTGATCTGGATCTGATCAGCCGACGACAGGTATTCGGTCGTGACACCGAAGCGGCCCGACGCCACCTGCTTGATCTTCGAGCGCAGCGAGTCGCCTTCATTCAACTCGAAATCGACCTGGATGTTGCCAGGCCCGATCACGTCGCTGAACTTCGTGCCCTGCTTGATCGGTATGCCTTTCAGCTCGTTGCGATAACGGGCCGGGTCTTCGCCACCCTCGCCGGTGTTTGACTTGCCGCCGATGCGGTTCATCGCAACGGCCAGGTTGGCATGCGCCTCGGTGCTGATCGAGCCGAGCGACATCGCGCCGGTCGCGAAGCGCTTGACGATTTCAGAGGCCGGCTCGACTTCGTCGATCGGGCAAGCCTTGGCCGGTTCAAGCTTGAACTCGAACAGGCCGCGCAGCGTCATGTGGCGGTGCGACTGGTCGTTGATGATCTGCGCGTATTCCTTGTAGGTCTCGAACTTGTTCGCGCGCGCCGCGTGTTGAAGCTTCGCGATGGCATCGGGCGTCCACATGTGCTCTTCGCCGCGCACGCGCCAGGCGTATTCGCCGCCGGCATCGAGCATGTTCTCGAGCACCGGGTCATCGCCAAAAGCGGCTCGGTGCATGCGGATCGCCTCTTCGGCAACATTGAACACGTCGATGCCGCCGACCTGGCTCGCGGTGCCGCGAAAGTACTTGTCCACCATCTCCTTGTTCAGACCGATGGCCTCGAACAACTGCGCACCGCAATACGACATGTAGGTCGACACGCCCATCTTGGACATGATCTTCGACAAACCCTTGCCGACCGCCTTGATGTAGTTGTAGGTGGCCTTCTCGGCCGACAGATCGCCCGGCAATTCCTTGTGGATCGCCGCAAGCGTTTCCATTGCCAGGTACGGGTGCACGGCTTCCGCGCCATAGCCGGCGAGCACGCCGAAGTGATGCACCTCGCGCGCCGAACCGGTTTCCACGACAAGGCCGGCGGTCGTGCGCAGCCCTTCACGCACCAGGTGCTGGTGGATGGCGGACAAGGCCAGCACGGCCGGGATCGCAACGAAGTCACGGTCCATCCGGCGGTCGCTGATGATCAGGATGTTGTGGCCACTCTTGATGGCGTCGACGCACTCCGCGCACAACGACGCGAGCTTGGCTTCGACGCCTTCGTCGCCCCAGGCGAGCGGGTAGGTGATGTTCAGCTCATAGCTCTTGAACTTCGCGCCGGTGTGTTTCTCGATCTGGCGCAGGCGCGCCATGCCGTCGAAATCGAGGATCGGCTGCGGCACTTCGAGCCGCATCGGCGGGTTCACCGCATTGATGTCGAGCAGGTTCGGTTTCGGCCCGATGAAGGACACCAGCGACATCACAATCGCTTCGCGGATCGGGTCGATCGGCGGGTTCGTGACCTGCGCGAAGAGCTGCTTGAAGTAGTTGTAGAGCGGCTTGTTTTTGTCGGACAGCACCGCCAGCGGCGAGTCGTTGCCCATCGAGCCGATGCCTTCTTCGCCGGCCTGCGCCATCGGGCTGAGCAGGAACTTCAGGTCTTCCTGCGTGAAGCCGAAGGCCTGCTGGCGATCAAGCAGCGATTCGCGGTATTCGGTGGGCGCCGCTTTGCCGGGCACATCTTCGAGCTTGACGCGCACGCTCTCGATCCACTGGCGGTACGGCTTGGCCGAGGCAAACTGATTCTTCAACTCCTCGTCTTCGATGATGCGGCCCTGCTCCAGGTCGATCAGCAGCATCTTGCCGGGTTGCAGGCGCCACTTCTTGACGATGCGGTTCTCAGGGATAGGCAGCACGCCCGATTCGGAAGCGCCGACGATGAGGTCGTCGTCGGTGATGATGTAGCGCGTCGGGCGAAGGCCGTTGCGGTCGAGCGTGGCACCAATCTGGCGGCCGTCGGTGAAGACCATCGCGGCCGGGCCGTCCCAGGGCTCCATCATTGCCGCGTGGTACTCGTAGAACGCGCGCCGCCGCTCGTCCATCGTGCTGTGCTGCTCCCAAGCTTCGGGGATCATCATCATCGCGGCATGGGCCAGCGAGTAGCCGCTCATCACCAGCAGTTCGAGCGCGTTGTCGAAGGTGGCGGTGTCGCTCTGGCCTTCGAAGCTGATCGGGTAGAGCTTGTCCAGGTCATCGCCCAATACCGGCGACTTCATCACGCCTTCGCGGGCGCGCATCCAGTTGAAGTTGCCCTTGACGGTGTTGATCTCGCCGTTGTGCGCCACCATGCGGTACGGGTGCGCAAGGGGCCACTCGGGGAAGGTGTTGGTCGAGAAGCGCTGGTGCACCAGTGCCAGCGCCGACGTGACGCGAGGATCTTGCAGGTCTTTGTAGTACTTGCC
>CANJKD010000288.1 GCA_947474415.1 Burkholderiales bacterium
AGTTCAGGTCGCGGCGGCGTGTGGCCGGGTGATGAGCAGCCCAGCAGGAGCACGGGCAGCACGATCGCCAGGAACTTCCGGCGGAAGGAAGCCATACCGGATAAATCGAGCAACATCGCCTTGTGACAGTAGCGCATACCGGCGGCGGTCGCGGAAGAGCCTGATGCCTCAGGTCCGCACCAGCGCGTCTAGCCTGCGCCGCGGGCTCGGTCCAGTGGGTTCGGTCGCGAATCCAACGCGTGCGAGCATCTGTAAGGTCTCGCCTCCGGCGCCAAGGCCCAGGGTTCGGTGTATCGCCGCCCGCGGTCCGCGCATCTCCGGAAACTCCTGCAAGGCCTGGGATAACGGGTGCATGTCCGCGCCCGCCGCCGTGGCCAGCAAATGGGCTCGCACATAGGCGCGTCCAGAGGTCACCTGCGTCGGTCGTGCGTTGTCCGGGCTGGCCAACCACAGGAAGCCACTGGCAGTTTCAAAGGGTACCCAGCGATCCATCACCCGCTGCAGAGAACTGCTGCCCTTGGCCGGCACCTCCATCGGGTCGAATAGGCCGACGGTGTGCAGCGCCCGCACCATCGGGCTGTTCAGGCTGATGCCATCGGGGTTGGTGGCGATGGCGCCAGGCCCGATGCGCATCACGCGGGCCGATTCGAGCCAGGTGCGGGCTGTGGTGGCCTCGATCTCGTAGGCCTCGCGCGTGATCTTTCGGATAGGGTCCATGGCAGCCGCACCTGTCGCCGCGCCTGTACGCAGGCCGAAGCGGGTGGCCGTCTCGCCCCAGTTGCGCAAGAGGGACTCGGGCAGCGCGCGATCGTTTGCATAGGCGGACTTGCGCGTGTGCCGCCGCACGATCTGGGCGAATAAGGGATCGGCCGCGGCACTGCCAGGCTCGCCCAGCACCAGCGTGGCGATGCGACTGCCCTTGGGCAACGCCTGGTCGGCGGGTGCACCGCCGGGAAAGAGCTCGACCTTCACCGAAACGCCCCGCTGGGCGGCGGCGATCAGGGCCAACTCAATAAAGGCACCGCAGCCAATCAGGATCTGCCGGCCAAATGGATCAGTCTCGGGCAGCACCCGCTCGCTATCGCAGTTCAGGTGGATGCGTCCGGCTTCGCGCAGGTCGGCGATCCAAGGCTGGAGATTGTGCGGATTAGGTGCCAATAGTGCATGCGCGAGCATGAAGCGCCGCGTGTCGGTCTCGCGCTCGGCGCTGCGCCAGGGCTGGATGGCAGTCTCGGGCAATTCGCCGCTGCAGCCGGCGAGCGATCCCGTGGCGGCAAGCACGGCACCACCGCCAACGAGGCGGATGAAAGAACGGCGGCTTGTGGCGGCGCTAGCGCGGCCTTCGAAGGGTTGCGCTGATGCGCTCATCACATTTCTGCTTTCCATCCTTGTCTCCGTGGAAGGTTTTCCAATGAAGCACCCGTCATCGGAGCTTCCGTGCGGATAGTGTCCAAAGACCAGCTAATAAACGCAATTGCTTGTACTTTTATAGCTGACATTCATTTATGAATAGCTCTCCGTCCGTGGTGTCTTGTCACACCGTCGTGGACTGTCTTAAAGCGCGGCGCGTAGACCCCCTGGTTCAGGAAGAGAACATCCCGGCCAGGAAGGGCTTGCCCATCAAGGCCGGAATGAAGGTGGCTGCCACCCAAGCGATGTAAACGAAGGCGGCGATGTTCACCGGGGTCCGTGCGTCGCGGCCGAACAGCCTGGCGCAGACCAGCGCAGCCAGCGGGACGATATGCAGGGCGTGAGTGGCAAAGAAATGGGCTACACGAAGGTCCCCCCCGTCCCGCGACCAGCCCATCAGCCCAAGGCCACCGGCGTCGCTGGGCGTGCCACCCACCCAGTGACTCCCCAACCCCGACAAAGTGCCGGCTGTGATCAGTGTGAGAGGCAGTGTCAGGGCAAGCCCCCAGACGAGACCGGTTCTCACCGCCGGCGAGAGATTCCCGGCCGGATACCGATGGATGGCCCAGGCCAGACTGGCGCTGGCCGAGGTCAGCACGATGGCCGCCATACCCATTGCCGAGTAAATGGCTGCCCAATAGGGTGCCTCGTTGAAATGCGAAGCCGTCGCAAGCGCTGCCGCCGCACCAATCCAGACAACCTCCAGTACCACGGCGAGTACGACGACGCGCTCATGCCGTTGCCACCAGGGTCTGCGCGTGATCTCGACGGAAGCAAAGCGGCTGAACACGGCCAGCGTGAACAGGTAGACGACCAGCGCGACATGGAACTTCAGCGGCTTGATCCAAACGTTGATCCCCTGGAACATACGCGTATCGAGGGTCAAGGCTCCCAACAGCGGAACTATCGCAGCCCCCAGCAGAACAGCGAGTCCGGTGTAGCGGGGCGAGTCCTCTGCCAGGCGGGCCAGAGCCAGGTGCGCATTGGCTAGGATTCCCCTCTCATCCGCGAGGCGAGCCTTTGATGCCCGGTGCGAAGCACGTAGAGATTGGAAAAGCACATACCCCGCCGGTCCAAACAGAAACGTGGCCAGCAGGCAGGGAATGAGCGCCACATGGGCAATGCCCTCGCGGCGAGCCGTCCGAACCTGCCAGGCACCCAGTAGGAGATCGAAGGCAAGGTAGTGCACCCAACCCGCCAGAAGCAGCCAGCGGTTCTGGAACAACTGCTCGACCGACCTCAAGCTGTCAAACCCACCCTGCCCGTCGGCCCAGTGCGTCAGCACGATTGCCGTGTAGCCAACTGACAGCACCAGCGGAATGACGGTACCGCCGAACACCTGCAACAGACGAGGCGCAAGTGGGCTTAATGCCAGCGTCAGCCAGCCCGCAAGCGCGATCGAGTTCGCTAGCTGGAACCATTCATCCGGGTTCATCGATCACTCCAGTACAGGCCGTTGGCACCTGAGAGATGTCAGCCGTTGTTCCGCTGCTGTGGGGCGGCCTCAACCGAGCCCACCGCGCGGCCGACATCGTCGCAAAGAGGCTGAGACCCTGAAGGAGCAGGATCAGGCTCGCTGCGCGAAACAGCATACGGGGCTCTGGGTTCTCGCGGGAGGATGGACCATGGATTGTCACGAGGGCTCGAGCCAAACCATATATGGGTATTGTGTGGACCCTTCGTTGTGCACACAATTGCCTATCTTTAAAACTCTGTATTTCATTTATGAATACCTTTTTTGACTGGTCGCTTGTGCGCTCATTCCTGGCCGTACTTGAGCAGGGAAGTTTTCTCGCCGCCGCACGCCAGTTGCAGTCGAGCCAGCCCACCATCGGTCGGCATGTGACGGTACTGGAATCTCAGCTGGGCTTGGTTCTGTTCGAACGGACCGGACGAGGACTGCTGCCCACCGAGGCGGCACTTCGACTGGCCGAATCTGCGCGTGCCATGCAACTTGGGGCTGATGCTCTCGCCCGCAGCGTCATGGGTGCTGATCACGCTGTATCAGGGACCGTGCGCATCACGGCGAGCCAGCCTGTGTCTTGCTTCGTACTACCTCCTTTGCTGGCTCAAATGCGCCTGTCACTGCCCGACGTTCAGGTGGAAGTGGTGGCCAGCAATGCCGTAAGCAACCTCCTGCGGCGAGAGGCCGATATCGCGGTACGGATGGTTCAGCCCGAGCAGGCCACAGTCATTGCACGGAGGGTCGGAAAGGTGGCGCTCAGAGCCTGCGCCCACCAGGATTACCTGAGTCGGCGTGGCATGCCTCGCCAGCCTGCCGACCTGCTCGAGCACCACCTCATTGGGGGTGACCGCAACGACGAAATCCTCAAAGGCTTCGCCGCCGGTGGGATCGCCGTGACGCGGGAGCACTTTTCTTTCAGGACAGACGACTTGATTGTCGTGTGGGAAGCCGTACGGGCCGGGCTGGGCATCGGCTTTGTCAGCGAGCACCAGATCCGAACGGATCCCGCGGTCATACCGCTGCTGCCCAAGCTGAAAATTCAACCCCTCCCGGTTTGGCTAGCTGTCCACAAGGAGGTCCGAACCAGCAAGCGAATCAGGGCGGTCTATGATTTTTTGGCAGAGGCGTTGCCCGCGGCAATTTGAGCGCTGATAAACAATGGCCGCAAAAACGACTTGTTGGTTCGAATCCCCACTGCTCACAACCCGCATGAAACTTGGGTTGCCGCAAAGCTCCTGACTTTTTCGCGGCAGTACGGCAACGGTGGTTACGGCGAAATCTCGTAAGCCATTGTTCTACTCGGATTTTTTCGAACTCGCTCAGTCAGGTGGTTCTGAGCAGAACAGCGTCTCAATCGGGCTGAAGCCCCGGTGTGACGGGACTTTCTTCAACCTCTGGTCAGGAGCTGACTGAGGAAAAGTCAATCAGATCAACAGCTTGTCGGCCGTGTTTGAACGATTGAAGATTTGAAGAAACTTTGCATGGCGGGGCAGACCACACTTCATCACAAACTGCCTAAGTTTTTGATAGGAACGCAGATCAAGCACTTGGGGGTCAATTCATCGTTCTAAATGTTGAGACAGCAACAGGTTGCGTGAGTTCGACGTCCCCCCAGATTTGAGTAGCG
>CANJKD010000289.1 GCA_947474415.1 Burkholderiales bacterium
GCGGCCCTGCTCACGGCGATGATCATCGTCACGCTCGTGGTCACGCTGGCATCGTCGATGGTGTGGCAGCAGTGGCGTGCGGTGCAGGTGGAACAGGCCGAGCGGGCGCGCACCCAGGCGGCCTGGATCCTGTCGGGTGCGCTCGACTTCGCGCGCCTCATCCTGAAGGAAGACCTGAAGAGCGGGCGGCCCACCGCCTTGACCGAACCCTGGGCCACGCCGCTCGCCGAGGCGCGCCTTTCCACCTTCCTGGCCGCCGATGCGTCGAGCACTGCCGACGATGGCCCGGAAGCTTTCCTGTCCGGCAGCATTTCGGATGCGCAGGCGCGCTACAACCTCACCAACCTCGTCACCGCCGATGGCAAGATCGACCCTGAGGAATTCGCCACGCTGGAACGGCTGTGCCTGGCGTTGGGCATGGACGCCGCTGTGGCACAGCGCATTGCCAGCGGCATGCGCGATGCCACGACCCTCGCCGGCGACCCCAACGCCAATGCGCCGCTGCTGCCGCAGTCTGTCGCCCAGCTGAGCTGGCTGGGCATCGATGCGGCGTCGATCGCGGTGCTGGAAACCGGGGTGGTTGTGTTGCCATCGGCCACACCGGTGAACATCAACACCGCGGCGCGCGAAGTGCTTGTCGGCGTCATCAAGGGCCTTGACCTGGCCACCGCAGAACGCATCCTGCAGATTCGCCAGCGCGCACCGTTCAAGACGACCCAGGCATTCGCCGAACAGTTCCCGACACTGGCCCCTTTGAGCGACAAACTCGGTTTCAAATCAAGCTACTTTGAAGTGCGCGGCAAGCTGCGCCTGGCCGACCGCGTGCTGGTCGAGCGCTCACTGGTGCACCGGCTACCGACCGGCGAGATCCAGGTGCTGCGGCGCGACCGCGTCGCGAGCCTGGAAGAAGTCGCCTCCTGACGCCGGAATGGGTCCGCAAATTACCGAAAGAAGCCACTGTAAGTCGTTGATTTGTGAAGACTTGTGGCCCTGCTGCTGTGCCTACAATCGTCTAACCTGAGCTAGCGCCATTCCATGTCGACCCTCGTTGTCCAGATCCCCCAGCGCCAGCGCCTGCATGCCAGCGGCTCGCTTGGCACGCCTGCCGAAGCGTCTGGCCTGGGCACGGAATACCAGCACGTCACGAGCCCCGACGGCCTGGCGCTCGAAGCGCAGGGCCGGTGCGCCGCTTCGTTGCTGCCGAAGGCCACCACGGTGGTGGCCGTGCTGGCCGACACCGACGTGAGCTGGCACCGCATCACCCTGCCCAAGGCGCCGCGCGCGCGGCTGCGTGCAGCGCTGGGTGGCCTGCTCGAAGAGGCGCTGCTCGAAGACACCGACGACGTCCACCTCGCGCTGGCGCCGGCCGCGGCTGCCGGCCAGCCCACTTGGGTGGCGGCCGTCTCGCGGCGCTGGTTGCGCGCCGAACTGGCCGCGCTCGAAAAGGCTGAAGTTTTTGTCGACCGCGTCGTGCCCATGAGCTGGCCCGATGACCCGCCGATCGGCCATTTCGCCGAAACCCGGGTCGATCCCGGCGGACCTGCCCAAGGCATCGCACACGGCATCGCGCTGAACTGGGCCCACCCCGACGGCGTGGCCAGCGTGCGCCTGCAAGGCGGCCTGGCGCGCGCCCTGGTGCCTTCGCCCGCCCCGGCCGAAACCCGCTGGAGCGCCACGCCCGGCGCTGCGGCTGCCGCCGAGCAGTGGCTTGGCGCACCGGTGCGTGTGATGGCGCCGGGGCAACGCCTGCTGCAGTCGGCCCGCAGCCTTTGGAACCTGCGCCAGTTCGACCTGGCACGCCGCACCCGCGGTGGCCGCGCGTTGCGCGACTCGGCACGCAAGCTGTTCAGCCCCGAATGGCGCGCCGTGCGCTACGGTGTGGTGGCGCTCGCGGTGGCGCACATCGTCGGCCTGAACCTGTGGGCCTGGCACCAGCGCGATGCCATTGCCATGAAGCAGGCGGCGATGCAAAGCCTCGTCAAGGCGACCTACCCGAACGCCAGCCCGCTCGACATCCAGCGCGATGCCGAGGCCGTGCTGCAACGCGAGGCACAGGCCTTGCGCACGCTCGCTGGCAAGCCCGGCGACACCGACCTGGAACCGATGCTGCAAGCCGCCGCTTCGGCTTGGCCCGCTGACCGCCCGGCGGTCGATTCACTGCGCTTCGAGCCGGGCCGGCTGACGCTGTCGGCAACCGGCTGGAGCACGCCGCAGATCGACCAGTTTCGCAGCGTGCTGCGGCCCGCCGGCTGGCAGGTCGAGGCCAGCGAAGGCCGGCTGGTGCTGAGCCGCGCACCCGGCGGGAGCCGGTCATGAACACGCGCCCTTCGAGCCTGCCGCCAGCCTTGCTCACAGTTCGCCAGCAGGCCGCCGCATGGTGGCAGGGCCGTGCCCCTCGCGAGCGCCAGGCGCTCGTCGCGGTGGTGGCTGTGGTGGCAATTTTCGCAGTCTGGAGCCTGTTCATCGCCCCCGCGTTGCGCACGCTGCGCGAAGCGCCGGCCCAGCTCGACCGGCTCGATGCCCAGTTTCAACAAATGCAGCGCGCCGCCGCCGAAAGCATAGCGCTGCGCAGCGTCGCACCGGTCTCGAATGCGCAAGCGGCGCTGGCGCTGAAAGCCGCATCCGACCGCCTCGGCGACCGCGGCCGGCTCACCCTGCAAGGCGACCGCGCCAGTCTCGCGCTGACCGGCGTCGACACCGAATCGCTGCGCGCCTGGTTGCAGGAAGCCCGCAGCGGCGCCCGCGCCCGGCCGGTCGAGGCCCAGTTGCAGCGCGGCCCACAGGGCTACAGCGGCAGCTTGAACGTGACCCTCGGGGGCACGCCTTGATCCGCCGCAAGCGCGCGCGCCGGCCGTTCGGCAGCACCGTGGCCGCCACCGGCTGGGGCGAGTCGACCTTCGCCGAGCTGTCGTGGGACAAGTCGCGCAGCGCGAGCCTGCGCTGGGCCTTGGCCGGCGCCGTGCTGGGCGTGGCGGTGGCGCTGATCGGCTTTGCGCCGGCCGCCTGGCTCGCACGTGCGGTGGCCTCGGCCAGCGACCAGCGCGTGCTGCTGGCCGACGCACGCGGCAGCGTCTGGTCGGGCAGCGCCGTGGCGGTGCTGACCGGCGGGCCTGGCAGCCGCGACGCGTCCGCCTTGCCCGGCCGCCTGAACTGGACCCTCGGCTGGCATGGCCTCGGCCTGGAACTGCATGCCCGCCACGCCTGCTGCCTGAACGGCGACGTGGCGCTGCAGATTCGCCCCGGCCTGGGCCGCTACTCGCTCACGCTGGTGCCACCCTCGGGCTGGGTCGGGCAATGGCCTGCGGCCTTGCTGGACGGCCTGGGCACGCCCTGGAACACGATGGAGCTGGGCGGCTCGGTGCGGCTGGTATCACCGGCCTTCAAGCTCGAATCAGTGCAGGGCCGCTGGCTCGTCGACGGCCGGGCCGACATGGAACTGGTGGGCGTTTCGTCGCGCATGTCGACGCTCGACAGCCTGGGCAGCTACCGCCTCGGCCTGAGCGGCGACCCTGCCAGCCCCGGTATCGCGCAGCTCTCGCTGCTCACCGTCGACGGCGCGCTGCGGCTCAGCGGCAGCGGCACGTTGGGCCCGGCAGGCGTGCGCTTCCGCGGCGAGGCCAGTGCCAGGCCCGGCGAGGAAGCGGCCCTGAACAACCTGCTGAACATCATCGGGCGGCGCAACGGCGCGCGCTCTGTCATTTCGATCGGATGAGCATGAAGCCTCGCGCAACCCCACCCACCCAGGGCCGCATGCTGCCCGCCGCGCTGGCCTGCGCCATGCTCGTTGCCACGTTCCTGCCGGCCAGCCAAGCGCTGGCCCAGACCGCCAACCTGCGCGTACGCGGCGAGGCAGCGCGCGGCGAACCCGTGACGCTGAACTTCGTGAACGCCGACATCGAAGGCGTGGCGCGCGCGATGTCGGCGATCCTGAAGCAGCAGTTCGTGGTCGACCCGCGCGTCAAGGGCACGATGACGCTCTACAGCGAAGAGCCACTCGCGCCGCGCGACGCCTACCTGAACTTTCTTGCCGCATTGCGCGGCCTGGGCTTCACGGTGGTCGAGGTCGGCGGCCTGTACAAGGTGGTGCCCGAGGCCGACGCGAAGCTGCAGACCGGCACCGTCTCGATCGGCGAAAACCCCTCGCGCCGCGGCGACCAGATCATCACCCAGGTGTTCCGCGTCGTGCATGAGAACGCGAACAATCTGGTGCCCGTGTTGCGCCCGTTGATCAGCCCGAACAACACCATCAACGCGAACCCCGGCAACAACACGCTGGTGATCACCGACTACGCCGACAACCTGCTGCGCATCGGCAAGATCATCGCCGCGATGGACACGCCAACCAATGGCGACATCGAAGTCATCACGCTCAAGTACGCGGTCGCCTCCGACATCGCCACGCTCGTGCAGCGCGTCACCGACAGCAGCGGTGCGGGGGCGACTCCAGGCGGCGTGCCAGGCGGCACGTCGGCCGCTTCGGTGGTGGTCGATGCGCGAAGC
>CANJKD010000290.1 GCA_947474415.1 Burkholderiales bacterium
CCACAAGCACTAGATCAAACCGGAAGCCGCGCCTTCGACAACCCGCCGCACCGGTTCCCGCCAATGCACTGCTGCAGCTGATGTGGCTGGCCTCGCCGGCCCTGCCGGTCGGTGGCTTCAGTTACTCCGATGTGCTGGAGTCGGCGGTCGACGTCGGTCGGGTGCAGGGCGAAGCGCAGGCCGGCGCCTGGTTACTCGACCAACTGCACCTGAGCCTGGCGCGCAGCGACCTGGCCGTGGTGAGCAAGGCCTTCAAGGCTTGGCTGCGCAATGACCTGGCGGCCGTGACCGAACTGAACGACTGGGTCGGCGCCACGCGCGAGACGAGTGAGTTGCGCCAGCAGACCGAACAGATGGGCCGATCCATGGTCGAGTGGCTGAAGAACCGTGGCGAGCCGACCGACGCGCGCGTCGCGCAGGCGCAGGGTTTGTTGCCCGCACCGACCTGGCCGGTGGCCTTCGCGCTGGCCGCCGCGCAAACCGGCGCGCCGCTGCGCGAGGCCTTGCTGAGCTTTGCCTTCGGCTGGGCCGAAAACATGGCGCAGGCGGCGTTGAAGGCGGTGCCGCTCGGCCAGCGCGCCGGCCAGCGCATCCTCGCCGCGCTGATGGCCGACATACCAGCCGCAGTGGACCACGCTGCGGCGCTGATGGACAGCGAACGCCAGGCCTTCACGCCAATGCTGGCCATCCTTTCCGCGCAACACGAAATGCAGTACTCGCGGCTGTTTCGTTCCTGAACGCGTGTGGCGCGCAACGTTGAAATCAAGGCGCGCGTCGCGAGCATCGAACCGCTGCTGCCGCTGGCACGCGTGCTCATCAAGCGCGCCGCCAACGATTCGGGCAACGTGGCCGAACTCATGCACAAGCTCGCCGAACAGATCGACAGAGAGCCGGAGCGCAAGGCTTTTCTTGACGCGTTGCGCTGAAGACGAGCGGCCTGCTGCGGCCCGCTCGCCACCATAATTGACGCGATGAGCCCACTGCACAGCATCGCCAACCGCACCCGAAAACTCCCACCGCTGCGCGTTGGCGTGGGCGGCCCGGTGGGTTCGGGCAAGACCACGCTGGTGGAAATGCTGTGCAAGGCGATGCGTGATCGCTATGACCTCGTCGTCGTCACGAACGACATCTACACCAAGGAAGACCAGCGCCTGCTGACGGTGGCCGGCGCGCTGGAGGCCGAACGCATCATGGGTGTGGAGACCGGCGGCTGCCCGCACACCGCGATCCGCGAAGACGCATCGATCAACCTCGAAGCGGTGGACCGCATGCTGGCCAAGTTCCCGAATGCCGACATCGTCTTCATCGAGAGCGGCGGCGACAACCTCGCGGCCACCTTCAGCCCGGAACTGAGCGACCTGACGATCTATGTGATCGACGTGGCCGCAGGCGAGAAGATCCCGCGCAAGGGCGGGCCCGGCATCACGAAGAGCGACCTGTTCGTGATCAACAAGACCGACCTCGCGCCCTACGTGGGCGCCGACTTGGGCGTGATGGAAGCCGATACGAAGCGCATGCGCGCCACCGCGCAAGGCGTGCGGCCCTTCGTGATGAGCAACCTGAAGACAAACGCCGGCTTGGCCGAGGTGATCCGCTTCATCGAGACCAAGGGCCTGCTCAACGCAGCGTGACGCTGCCCTGCAAGGCCTTGACCACCCCGGCACCGATGGAGGCGCCGAAGCGCTTCGCGAGCCGCTCGGCAACGTTTTCCTTCGGCGTGTAGTCGATCACCTCTTCGGCCTTGACGACCTCGCGCGCCACGTGGTCGAGGTTGCCGAAGTGGTCGATCAAGCCGAGCTTCAAGGCCTGTTCGCCGTTCCAGAACAGGCCGCTGAACATCTCCGGCGTTTCCTTCAGGCGCGCACCGCGGCCCTCTTTCACGACCGCGATGAACTGGCCGTGGATCTGGTCGAGCATGGCCTGGATGAAAGCGCGCTGCTTCGGTGGCAGCGGCGAGAACGGGTCGCCGATTCCCTTGTTCTCGCCGGCCGTCAACAGGCGGCGCTCGACGCCGAGCTTTTCCATCAGGCCGGTGGCGCCAAAGCTGTCCATCAGCACGCCGATCGAGCCGACCACCGAGGCCTTGTCAGCGTAGATCTCGTCGGCCGCCACGGCGATGTAGTAGGCGCCCGACGCACAGGTCTCTTCGATCACCGCATAGACCTTCTTGTTGTGCAGCTTCTTCAGGCGCCGGATCTCGTCGTTGATGATGCCGGCCTGCACCGGGCTGCCGCCCGGCGAATTGATGCGCAGCACGATGGCCCGCGCGCCCTCGTCTTCGAAGGCGCTCTTGATGCCGGGCACCAGGTTTTCAGCGCTCGCTTCGGCGCCGGCTGCGATCTCGCCACGCACTTCGATGAGTGCAGTGTGCGGCCCGCTGGGCGCCGTGTGGGCACGGGTGGCGAACACGGCGTAGGCGATCGCCATCGCCAACAACAACCACGACAGCCGGAAGAAGTTGCGCCAACGGCGTTCGCTGCGTCGGTCACCCAGGTAGGCGCGGGCGAACTGATCGGGCAAGCCGTCCCAGGCGGCGCGCGAGACAGGCGCAGGCGGCGCTGGGCTTGCTGCTGTGCCGCCCAGCGGGGTTTCGGGGGTCGGCGGGTTGTCTTCTGGCGTGCTCATGAGGGCCTTGAAGCCCATGCCGGGTCGAACTCGGCGAAGGCGGGTGTGGTGTCGCGAGAAGGATACCAATAGACCTGACCATCACGCTCGACGGTGTCGATCGCGGTCAGCCGGCCGCGACCGCAAGGCCCGCCGGCGCAGCGGCCGCTGAGCGGCTCGTAGACCGCGCCGTGGGTGGCGCAGACGATGAAGGTCTTGTCGGCATCCAGGAAGTCGTCAGGGTTCCAGTCCATCTCGACTGGAACATGCAGGCAGCGGTTCAGGTAGGCCACCACGCGGCCGTCGAAGCGCAGCGCGAACACGCGCGCCGGCTGCCGCAAGTGCAGCACATCGAAGCCATAGGCCTTGCCCTTCTCGATCAGCGCGGCGGAGCCGCACAAGGGCAACGCGGTCGCCGGGTCGTGCGGTAACGGATCGTGCTTCAAGCTCGCCGGAAGCTCAGCCACGTGTCGTCAGCCAGTCGCCCAGTTCGGTCACCGAATGGGCGACGTGGCGGGTCGCATAGCCTTCGAACGACGCCTGGTCGTGGGCGCCGTAGCTCACGCCGATGCTGGCGGTGCCGGCGTTCGCAGCCAGCTGCAGGTCGTGCGTGGTGTCGCCGATCATCAGCGTGCGATCCGGCGCCACGCCAAGCTCGGTCATCAACTCGTGGAGCATGCGCGGGTCGGGCTTGGGGGCGGTCTCGTCGGCGGTTCGGGTGGCGTCGAACACGCCATGCAGCACCGAGCCGTGCAGCGCCTCGTTCAAGCCGGCGCGCGACTTGCCGGTCGCCACGGCAAGCAGGTGGCCACGCGAGCGCAGCGCGTGCAGCAGCGCCAACGCGCCGTCGAAGAAGGAGATGTCTTGCTGGCGGCACCGATAGTGATGGCGGTAACGCTGCGCCAGTTCGGCATAGCGTTCGCGCGGCAAGGCCGGTGCGGCGTGCTGCAGGGCTTCGCTCATGCCCATGCCGATGACGTAGCTGGCGTCGCGGACACTCGGCACCGCCACGCCGACATCCGCACAAGCGGCCTGGATGCAGCGCGCGATGAGTGCGGTGGAGTCGTAGAGCGTACCGTCCCAATCGAAGACGATCAGGTCAAACTGGCGGGGTCGGGTCATGGGGGTGTCCGGGTCGCGAAGTCTGGGCCCGGCGCTTGCCGGGCCAGGGCCAAGGCCTGCAGCAAAGCTTCGCATTCTGCCGGCAAAGGGGCGCTCAATTCGATCACCTCGCCGCTCGCGGGGTGCTCGAAGCGCAGGTTCCGGGCGTGCAGGAACATGCGGTCGAAGCGCTGGCCACGCACCGTATCACCACGCGCGAGCGCCTTGTTCAGTGCGAAATCGCCGTACTTCTCGTCGCCCGCGATGGCATGGCCCTCGTGTGTCAGGTGGACCCGGATCTGGTGGGTGCGGCCGGTCTTGATGGTCACGTCGAGCAGCGTGAAGCCGGCGAAGGCCCGCGCCACCTTCACCAGGGTGATGGACCGCTTGCCGGCCTCGACGTCTTCGGCGACGGCGCGCACGCGGCGCTCGCCTTCCGGCGTGAGGAATTTGTGCAAGGCCACGTCGATGACCTTCAGCTTCGCCGGCCAGGCGCCCACGACGAGCGCGGAATAGGTCTTGCCGATGACCTTCGCGCCGGTGTGTGCGCGCAACTGGTCTTGCAACGCCACCAGCGCCGAACGCTTCTTCGCGATCAGCAGCAGGCCGGAGGTTTCCTTGTCGAGCCGGTGCACGAGTTCGAGAAACTTCGCCTGCGGGCGCGCCTGGCGCATCTGCTCGATCACGCCGAAGGCCACGCCGCTGCCGCCATGCACGGCCACGCCGGCGGGCTTGTCGATCGCGATCAGGTGCTCGTCCTCGAACACCACCGTGAATTCGCGCGCAGGCG
>CANJKD010000291.1 GCA_947474415.1 Burkholderiales bacterium
ACCCCCGGCTTCAAGGGGTACTTGCCGGAACACCCCGGAATAGAAAAAGGCCCCAGAGCGTTGATTCTCATAGGGCCTTCGGTCTTTCTCGGCTTTGTTCGGCTATCGGGTTGGTCCCGCCATCGGGAATCGAACCCAAATCTGACGCTTAGGAGGCATCTGTTCTATCCGTTGAACTATGGCGAGAGGACAACACAGATTTTCGCATGCCGGCTCGCGCCGCTCATTGCCAGCGCCAGGTCCAGATCACATCCAGCGAATTGTCTTCGCCCGACTGCGCACGCAGCGTGAAGCGGCGGGCCACGCGGTAGATCAATTGCCAACTACCCGTGGTGGCGTTCAGGCCGCGTTCGTAGCCTACATACCAGCGCCGCGAGAGTTGCTTGCCGAGCGAGACCACCGTGTCACGCAGCTCGCCCTCGCTTCGCCGCACCGACAGCTCATCCAGCCCGAGGGCCTTCGTGAACTGCTTGGTCAGCCCGCCGCCCTCGCCCGACAGCAAGGCCAGCGCTGCGCGTTGCAGCAGGGCCGTGTCGGCGCTGCCCAGGCCGTCACTGGCGCGCCCCATCACGAGCCAGCTGAGCTTGTCCATCTCGGACAGTTCCGGCTCGGAAAACAGCCGGATGCGCGGGCTGGAAGCCGTCCCCGTGACGGCCACGCCCACCCGCAGGTCGAGGTTCGGCCGGGTCGCCTCGATGTCAAGGCGCGGGTTGTCCACCTCGCCATGGAAGACGACCACGCCACGATCGATGCTCAGCTTCTGCCCGTAGGCGGCGTAGGTGCCGTCGGCCACCTGCACCGTGCCGTTGACGGCGAGGCGACCGCCCGGCGAGGTGATGCGCAATTCACCGCGCAGACCAGCGTCGAGCCCGTGGCCGCGGATGCGCAGCTGCTGGCCGAGCCCCACCCGCAGGTCCATTGCCACGTTGCGCCCGGTGTTTGCCGGCAGGTTCGGTGCCTGGGCTGCGGCCCGCTGGGCCGCCGCAGCGGCCGAGGCGGCTGCGCTGGGTGCGCGCCGCACTTCCACATCGGCCGCCAGTTCCGGTGCGTCGCTGCGGCTGAAGTCGATCAGCCCTTCATCGACATCGAAGCGGCCATCCACGGCCACGTTGTGTGCGTCGAACTGCAGCGTGGCCTGGCCACTGGCGACGATGCGCCTGTCGACCCGTCCGAGCAACTGGAAATGTTCAGCGGTCAGCGTGACCGTCGCCTGCGGCGCCTCGCCGAAGCTCGCGTCGCCTTGCACCCGCAGGCTACCGCTGCCGGCTTTGGCACTGAAGCGTTCGATGTGCGCGGCCGTGCCTTGCAGTCGGATCGCGACATCACCGTCGCTCACGTTCACACCTTGCAAAAAGTTTCGAACGCTGACTTGCGAGCCGATGATTTCGCCGGTGTATTGCGGCGCGCCGAAACGGCCGCCGAAGCTGGCACTGGTGCGCAGCGCGCCGTCGATGCGCCAGCCAGGCGGCACCCAGCCGCCCCAGGTCGCGAGGCGCGCCACCTGCAGTTCGAACACGCCCTCGATCGGCGTCTCGGGCGCCGGCCACGCCGCCTGCGGCGAGGTCCGCATCACCACCGCCCCGGCACCCGCGCCGAGGGCCTTGCCGGCCACTGCCTGGGTGAAGTTCCACACGCCGTTTTGTGCCGTCAGGGCGAGGCGCAGGTCGGTCAGGCCGACGCCTTGCGTGCCGACCTCGTCGGTCACCGTGAGGTCGCCGCTGCGGCGTTCGATGACGATGTCGGCGGCGAACGTGGGTGCGCTGTGCAGCAGCACGTGGCCACCGATCATCAGGTCACCCCCCCAGCCGAAGTCGGGCTGCAGCCGGGCCAGGATCGGCGCGATGCGCAAAGGCTCCAGTTCGGCTTCGGCATCGATCTGCGCATGCTCACCGGCACCGCCCCCGGGTGCCGCCTGCCAGGCGATTCGGGACCAACGCAATGCGCCACCCAGCACCTCGGCCCGACCCGGTTGAACGCTGGCGCGCGCCGGCCCCCCGGCCCACTGCACTTCGATGCCGACGCTTTGCGTGCGCAGGAGCGGCCTTGCCTCACCACCGACAGGCTCACCGTGCAGATCGATCTGCTGCAACTCGCCACGCCAGCCGGCCGGCGCTGCTGAAGGGCCGTCGAAGAGGCCGCCCCGGGCCTGCACCGCGAGCACGGTGCGTGCGGCTGTCATGCCCGGTGTGGGGGCCGTGGCCGCAGCGGCGGGTGCGAGCGTCGATGAGGCCGCAGCCGCTGAGGCGCCCATGCCCGCCGGCCCGAGCGCTTCGGTCCAGGCAGGCGGAAGCGCCTTCGATTCCGCCCGCAGCGACAGCGTGTGCGCGCGGCCGGTGCCCTGCAACAGCAGCCGCATCGATTCGACCGATGGCGCGTTCGCGCCGGAGGCCGCTTGCCGTAGCGTCAGCTCGGCGTCGACAGGGGCGTTGCCTGTGCTGCCGGCCTGCCAGCGTGCGTGGGCACTCTGCGCGCTGAGGCTTCCGAGCCGCAGCGCATTCGCGTCGAGCTGGCCGGTCGATGTCAGCGCCGGCCAGCGGCCCGTGACATGGGTGCTCGATGTCAGGCTGCCGCCGATCCGGGTGTCCGCGCCCGGTGGCAGGAACAGCGCAAACACCGGGGCCAGCCGGTCGAGCGCAGGGCCGTCAATGCGCAGGTCCCAGGCATCGTCTGCGCCATGGCTTTCAGCGCTCAGCCGGCCTTGCAGCTTGATCTGGTTGCCGGCGCTCGCCACATTCAGTGCCGACACCAGCGCGCCGCCGGCCGCGCGTTGCAACAAGCCCTGGCCAGACAAGGGCACCCCGACCAGCAGGCTGTCGGCCAGCACCAGTTCAGCCGTGCCGTGCACCGTGTTCAGCAGTTCGGCCACCGGTTGCTCGGCAAACGACGCGGGCACGGATGCGCCCACGGTTCCTTGGGCGTTCAAGCGGGTCGCGCCCTTGCGCCAGGCCGAGTCGTCGCGGCCCGGCCACCAGACCGCAGGGTCGAAGTCGACCAGCCCGAGGCGCGCCTTCAGCACCCAGGTTGCGGCTGCGGCGGCGTGCGTGGCCGTGCCGGTGGCGGACGCGTGCGCGCCGCCGGCACGCGCCTGCAGGTCACGCAGCTCAATGTGCTGCGGGCTCAGGCTGGCGTCGAGTGCCAGTTGCACCGCGCGGGTTGTGCCGCGCTCGGTCAGCGTGCCGGCAAGGCTGGCCTTGACGTCGATCTTGTCAGGCGCAGCCGCTGATCCCGCGAGCCCGCCGCCCCCGAGTGCCAGCGTGCCGTTCAGCAGCATCGCCGGAGCGCGCGCGTCGAGCTGCGCGGGCTGCAGCGCCAGCAGCGTGGCGTCGAGGTTCCAGCGTTCGCGCGTCCAGTGGCCGCTGCCGGTGATGCGGCCGGCGCTCGCCAGCGTCGTGCCCAGTTCGGCGTCCAGGGTGCGGAAGGCGAGCGTGCCGGGCTGGTCCGGCCTGCCGTCGACATCGAGCGTCAGGCCCCGCAGCGGCAGCCGGCCCTCATTCCAGCGACCGGCGAGCGCGTTGGCCAGCCTGATGGCAATGCGTGCCGGCTGGTCCAGCCCGGTGCTCTTCGCATCGGCCTGGCCGGTGAGGGCGGTGGCGGGCGCGGCGCTGCTGAAGGCGGACAGGTCAAGCGCCGTGGTGCGCAACTGCACATCGCCCAGTGGCCAGCGCGCGAACGGCCTCACACCGGCCCGTGCGTCGAGCGCCTGGGCCGGGCGCTGCGTCGACGGCTGGGCCCGCACCGTCGCCTGCAGCAGCGGCTCGGCCAGCGGCCCGGCGAGCGTGGCCTGCGCCCTCCAAGCCGGCAGCGCGGTGGCCGTAGGGTCTGGCGCGGCCGGCGTGTCCTGCGCCAGCGAGACGGCCACGTCCAGCGTCATCGGTGCGGCGCTGGCGATGCGCGCCGTGCCGCTGCCGCGCAGCCGGTCCCACGCCAACGACAATTGTTCGATGCGGTGTTCGGCACCGGCATTGGCGCCCAGGTGCACGCGGGCCTGAAGGTCGCGCAGCGGCACCTCGCCCAGGGTCGAGAGGTGCAATTCTCCAACCCGCAACGAGCGCAGGTCGAGTTCGACCGGCAGTTGCAGGTCGGCCGGCAGCGCCAGCGCTTCACTGCTTGTCGACGGGGCCAGCGTGACATCGACGCGCCGCGCGTGCAGGTCGTCGAGGGTGATCAGGCACCAGCGCGGCGCTGCAGCGTACGCGATCCGCAGGCCGCGCCAGCCGGCCTCCTCGAGCACCACGCGGCCGCCGGCGCCGGGCAGCTGGATCGACACGCGCTGCGCTTCGAAGTCACCGAGCAGTGCGCCCTTCGGCGCGCTGACTTCGACGCCGGGCAAGGCTGACAGCAGCCAGGCGCTGCCGCGCGCGCTGCCCACGGCCCACCCACACGCGGCAGCCAGGGCGATGAGCAGCGTCATCAGTGCGGCGGCCGTGCCTACAAACGCGTGCCACCAACGGCCGCGCTGTCGGGGCACCAGCCCTTGTGGTGCAGTC
>CANJKD010000292.1 GCA_947474415.1 Burkholderiales bacterium
ATCAACCAAGACCAGGCCGCCGTCCTGGCTGCCCTCCAGCTCAAGAAGCCCACCCTCGACGCTCAGCTCGCCCTGTTGTAGTGGCGAGTTTTTAACTCGCGCTATACAAATCAACCACTTACAACGGTTGGTGTCGAACTCGGGTGGCCAGCTCGGCTTCGGTGGGGGCTTCTTTCTGGGTGGAAATGAAAAATTTTGAAACGCGCATGATGTTTTATTCGTCAGCTGGAAAAATTCGGGACGCCTATTTTACAGCGAACAAGCTGCGCATGCTGCACCGATTGTGATGACAGTGCTTTCAATATGTTGCGAAATGTGAAATAATCAAAGTTATTAAAATTAACCGAACAGGTGGCGAAGATGGTTGACCGTGATGGTTACCGCCCCAACGTCGGCATCATTATCACTAACACCCAAAATCAGGTGTTCTGGGGCAAGCGCATCAGGCAGGATTCATGGCAATTTCCGCAAGGCGGCATCCAGCATGGCGAAACGCCAGAGCAGGCGATGTACCGCGAATTGCAGGAAGAGGTTGGATTGCTCCCTGGCCATGTCTAGATACTGGGCCGTACGCGCGAGTGGATGCGTTATGAAGTACCGCAGCATTGGGTGAGACGTGAGTGGCGTGGCAGTTACAAGGGGCAGAAGCAAATATGGTTCTTGCTGCGTTTAACCGGGCGTGACAGCGACGTTAGTTTGCGTGCCTCCGGACACCCCGAATTTGATGCCTGGCGCTGGAACGAATATTGGGTCGAAATGGAGAGCGTCATCGAATTCAAGCGCGACGTCTATCGCCTGGCGTTGAATGAGTTGGCTCGCTATCTTCTGCCTGCCAGAGCGGCAGGCCGTCATGGTGCCAACAGGCGCGTTTCCGACAGGATTTGAGTTGCTCTTATTGTTGTTATTATTAAAGGATGAACATGCCTAAAGAATACGCTCCGCTGCAGGTGCACCCGTTTAAATCCGGCGCGACTTTTGTGCGTCCTACTCAGAGGCTCCCGGAAAAGGTGGCTCTGGAGGATGCTGCACTCGATGTGATGACCGATCTGAGGCATGTGTGGGTGTTGAATGTGCGGGCAAAATCTTCAGTGGACAAGGCAAACGCCAAGATGATCCGCTATGGCGTGCGCATGTTGCTGGCGCTGGACGATGCCGATACGGTCGTGGGCCTGATCACGGCGACCGATATTCTGGGCGACAAACCCATTCGTTTCCTGCAAGACATGGGCGGCACGCATGCCGATATCATGGTGCGCGATATCATGACGCTGCAGCGCGAACTTGAAGTGCTGAAGCTGCAGGATGTGGAGAAAGCTAAGGTGGGGCATATCCTTGCCACGCTGAAAAAGGCGGGGCGTCAACACGGGATCGTGGTTGAGGAGCGCAGCGATGGCACTCAGGCTGTATGCGGCCTGTTTTCCACGACTCAGATTGCGCGCCAATTGCCTTTGTCCGTCGCGGTGACCGAGATGCTTTGATTCTGGCCACTGACGATAGATGAGCAGCCAGTGGAGAGGCAGGCAATGACGGAAACCAAGACAACAAGGCGCATGAAACATTCCTTTGATGACTCGATCATTGGGGCTGCGGAGCACTGCTTTGACTCAAGCAGCCGCACTGCCTGCGCACGGCTCAATGGTTACATCTCGACGCCACACGGGCAACCGGCAGAAACCTGCAAAAAGCCTCTCGCACGCACAAACCCACATTTGATGATTGACCCATTCGATGGCATCCCAACACCCCGCCAGCGGCCCTCACGACAACCGCTTCACCCCCACGAGCGGGCAGGCATAGATCGCATTGCGCAGCGCCGCGATCGCCTCGTAGCGCGTGAACGTGCGGCGCCATGCCAGCACGACGCGGCGCGTCGGCGCGGGCTTTTCGAACGGCACGTACTTCACGTGCGATTGGGCGTCTTTGGGCACGCTGAGCTGCGGCACCACGGTCACGCCCATGCCGGAGGCCACCATGTACTTGATGGTCTCTAACGACGATCCCTCGAAGCTCTTGCGAATGCCCTCGGCGTTGCTGGAGAAGCGCGCGTACTCGGGGCAGACTTCGAGCACGTTGTCGCGAAAACAGTGGCCGGTGCCGAGCAGCAACATGGTCTCCTGCTTCAGCTCTTCGGCGCTGATGCTTCGGCGCTTGGCCAGCGCGTGGCTGCGCGGCACGGCCACCATGAAGGGTTCGTCGTAGAGCGGCGCCACGGCCAGGCCGGTATCGGGAAAGGGCTCGGCCATGATGGCGCAGTCGAGCTCGCCGGTGCGCAGCATGTCGAGCAGCTTGGCGGTGAAGTTCTCCTGCAGCATCAACGGCATCTGCGGCACGCGCTCGATCGCCTGGCGCACCAGGTCGGGCAGCAGGTAGGGGCCGATGGTGTAGATCACGCCCAGCCGCAGCGGGCCTGACACCGGGTCTTTGCCGCGCTTCGCGATCTCCTTGATCGCGCTCGCCTGCTCGATCACCGACTGGGCCTGGCGCACGATCTCGTCGCCCAAGGGCGTGACCGTGACCTCGTTCGCGCCACGCTCGAAGATCTTCACATCGAGCTCTTCCTCGAGCTTCTTGATCGACACGCTGAGCGTGGGCTGCGAGACGAAGCACGCCTCGGCCGCGCGGCCGAAATGCCGCTCGCGGGCGACAGCGACGATGTAGCGGAGTTCGGTCAGGGTCATGGCTGATTCTCTTTGCAAACCGGCGCCACGCCATTCACGCTTTCAGGTACTCCGACTTGCCGCCCAGCCAGCGCAGCACATGGGCAAGTGCCACCTGCGGGTGCTGGTCGAGCAGCAACGTGGCTGCGGCGCGGGCAGCATGCACCAGCGCTTCATCGAGCGCGAGGTCGGCGAAGCGCAGCAGCGGTGCGCCCGACTGGCGTGCGCCGAGGAACTCGCCGGGGCCGCGGATTTCGAGATCGCGGCGCGCGATCTCGAAGCCGTCGCCGGTTTCCATCATCGCCTTCAGGCGCGCCTTGCCGGTGTCCGACAGCGGCGCGGTGTAGAGCAGCACGCACACGCTGGCCGCCGTGCCGCGGCCAACGCGCCCACGCAGCTGGTGCAGTTGCGACAGGCCGAAGCGCTCGGCGTGCTCGATCACCATCAACGACGCGTTCGGCACATCGACGCCCACTTCGATCACCGTGGTCGACACCAGCAGCGTCATCTCGCCGGCTGTGAACAAGGCCATCACCGCTGCCTTCTCGGCCGCCGGCATGCGGCCGTGCAGCAGGCCCACCCTGTGGCCGGGCAAGGCCTCGCTCAGGTGCTGGTGGGTGGCGGTGGCGTTCTGCAGGTCGAGTGTCTCGCTTTCGTCGATCAGCGGGCAGACCCAGTAAACCTGCTGGCCTTGCACCGCCGCGTCACGCACGCGGGCGATCACCGCCTCGCGCTTGGCATCCGAGAAGAGCTTGGTGATGATCGGCGTGCGGCCCGGTGGCAGCTCGTCGATGGTGCTCACGTCGAGGTCGGCGAACAGCGTCATCGCCAGCGTGCGCGGGATCGGCGTGGCGCTCATCATGAGCGTGTGCGGCTCGATGCCGGAGGCGGCCAACTTCTCGCGCAGCGCCAGGCGCTGCTGCACGCCGAAGCGGTGCTGCTCGTCGACGATGGCCAGGCCCAGCTTCGCGAACTTCACCTGGTCCTGGATCACCGCATGCGTTCCGACCACCAGCGCGGCCTCACCCGAGGCCACCAGTTCCAGCATCCTCGCACGCGCCTTGCCCTTGCGGCTGCCGGTCAGCCAGGCCACCGTGATGCCGAGCGGCGCCAGCCAGCCGACCAGCTTGCGCAAGTGCTGCTCGGCCAGAATTTCGGTCGGCGCCATCAGCGCGCACTGCCAGCCGTCGTTGATGGCGATCGCGGCGGCGAGCGCGGCCACCACGGTCTTGCCTGAGCCCACGTCGCCCTGCAGCAAGCGGTGCATCGGGATGTGGCGCTGCAGGTCGCGCGCGATCTCGTCGCTGACACGGCGCTGCGCCTCGGTCAGGGTGAACGGCAGCGCGGCGAGCAACTGGTCCTGCAAGCCCTTGGCCTTGACCTCGAAGCGCGGCGCGCGTTGCAGTTCGCGCTCGCGCTTGGCCTGCAGCTGCGACAGCTGCTGGGCCAGCAGTTCCTCGAACTTGAGCCGCTGCCAGGCCGGGTGGCTGCGGTCTTCCAGCGTCTCGGTGCCGACGCTGGGCGCGGGGTGGTGCAGGAAGTTCAAGGCCTCGCTCAAGCCCATCATTCCGGCGGGCACGGCCTGCGGCGGCAGCAGTTCGGCGAGGTCGGCGCGCGCCAGGTTGGCGGCCACCGCCTTGCGCAGATAGAGCTGCGGCAACTGCGCGCTGGTCGGGTAGACGGGCGTCAGTGCAGTGGCCAGCGGCGCGCCCTCGGCCACGGCCTTGAACACCGGGTGCACCATCTCCAGGCCGAAGAAGCCGCCGCGCGCCTCGCCGCGCACGCGCACCCGGTTGCCCACCGCGAGCGCCTTCTGGTGCGAAGGG
>CANJKD010000293.1 GCA_947474415.1 Burkholderiales bacterium
AGCATCACGACGGTGGTGCTGGCCTGCGCTTCCTTGAAGGTTTTGCAGCGGATCGCCACGGCCATCAGCAAGGCCGACACTGCCGCCGCGAACGGCAGCAACACCACCAGGAACAGCCCGGCCTCGCGCGGACCATACTGGAACATCGCGGCCAGCGTGTCGCTGCGCAACAGCCACTGGCCGGGCAGGAAGCTGAAGCAGCTCAGCACCGCGATCAACATGGCCACCGCGGCCACCGCGCCCCACTTGCCGAGCACCAGCGCCCAGCGCGCCGCCGGGTTCATCAGCAGCGGCTCCAGCGAGCCGCGCTCGCGCTCGCCGGCGGTGGTGTCGAGGGCCGCATTCAAGGCGCCGGTCAGCACAGCCATCAGCACGAAGAAGGGCAACATGCCGGTGATCTGGGTCGCACGCGTCTGCGTGCTGGCGAGGTCGCGCTCTTCCACTTCCACCGGCTCCAGCACGCGAGTCGACACGCCGCGCAGCGCCAGGGTCAAGGCGGCACGTTCGCGGTTGAAGCCGCCCAGCAACCCGGCAATGCGGCCGGTGCTCGCCTGCGAGCGCTGGTTCGCGCTGTCGGACACGATCTCCACCACCGGCGCAACGCCGCGCCGCAAGGCTGCTTCGAAGTCTGGCGGCACCACGACCACCGCGTCGGTCAGCGTCGCGTTGCGCAGCCGGGCTTCGTAGTCGGCGGGTGCCGGTTTCACGACGAAGGTCTGGCGCTCGAAGAAGTTCTTCAGGCTGGGGGCGTTCTCCAGGCCGGCCACCACGACTTCGCGCTGCTCGGCGCTCGCCTCGAGCGAGGCCACCAGGCCCGAAATTGCCAGCAGCACCAGCGGCCCCATCAGCACCGACGAGACCAGCACCGTGATCAGCGTTCGCCGGTCGCGCAGCGCATCACGGAGTTCCTTGCCGAACACGGTCAACACAGTGCGCAGCGGGGTCATGATCCGGCTCCTGCGGCAGGGTCCGATTCGCCCGCGGCGTCATCCGCAAACGCCAGCGCCACGAACGCCTCCTCGAAGTCCTGCTGGCCGGTTTGCGCCAGCAACTCAGGCACCGTGCCGCGGGCCACGGTGCGGCCGTGTGCGACCACCACGACCTGGTCGCACAGCCGTTCCACCTCTTGCATGATGTGGGTCGAGAAGATGATGCACTTCGAGCCTCCGGCCGGCGTGCGCAGCCAGCGCAGGCTGTCGCGCAGCGCGCGGGTCGCCAGCACGTCGAGCCCGTTCGTCGGTTCGTCGAGGATGATGTTCGCCGGGTCGTGGACCAGCGCACGCGCCAGCGCGGTCTTCATCCGCTCGCCCTGGCTGAAGCCGTCGGTGCGGCGTTCCAGCAGCGCGCTCATGTCGAACATCTGCGCCAGTGCTTCGGCGCGCGCATGGGCGGCGTCGGCGCTCATCCCTTGCAGCCGGCCGTAGTAAACGATGTTCTCACGGGCACTCAGGCGCGGGTACAGACCACGCGCGTCCGACAGCACGCCCATGCGCGCCAGCGCCTCGCGCGGGCGCTGCGCCACGTCGATGCCGTCGACCTCGATGCGGCCGGCGTCGGGTGCGATCAGGCCGGCGAGCATCCGCAAGGTGCTGGTCTTGCCGGCACCGTTCGGCCCCAGCAGGCCGGTGATGTGACCGTCGAGCGCTTGCAACGTCACGTTCTTCACGGCATGAACAGATTTTGGTTGTTGGCGCTTACTTATCGAAAAGCCTTTTCTGGGCAGCGCAAACCGCTTCGACAGTTGTTCAATGTGGATCACTCCGACACCCCCGCCGGCGCCGTGATCGGCTGGAACGCCGGCGGCCGGGGAATCGTACTCAGGCAGCTGGCATTGACCGCAGTAGCGTCGCGGTCATGCTCCGCATCGATGAAACGGTAGACCACGTCGCGCGCGCAGCCGATGGCCATCACGCCGTGGCCGGCGTTCGGCACCACTACGTGCCGCGCCGTCGGGCCGAGCGCGCGGGCCATGCGCTCGCCGTGGCGCGGCGGCGTGGCGGGGTCGAGGCCGCCGCTGAACAGCAGGGCTGGCGCCGGGCTCGGCGGCACCTGGTAGAACGCTGCCGGCACCTCGCCGCGCGGCCAGCGGGCGCAGACGCGCTGGTACAGCGTGGCCTGGTCGCTGCCGAAGTCGGCGCCGGGCGGGTTGGCGGGCGCGGGGTGACCGGGGTTGGAGTCTTGGCCAGGGTCGGTGAGCTTCGGCACATCTTCGGCGCACACCACCGAGAAGTGCATGCCGAGCGCGGGCTGGCTGGCCTTGCGCGAAGACAGCAGCGCGCCGACACCGACCAGTCCGCCATAGCGCCCGCCAGCCGCTTCGGTGATCGCGGCAGGCAGGCCGGCAGCGACCGCAGGCGCGTACAAGGCACCGCGTACTGCGCCCAGCACCATCTCGCGCGTCAACGTGAAGCGCTCCGTGGTGCCGGTCAGCGGGTGCGCCACGCTCACCGGCTTCGGCACGCTCTTCAGCAGCGTGGCCCAGTCGGCGCGCAACGCCGGGTAGCGCCGGTGGCAAGCCGGGTCGCCTTCGCAGGCGCGCAGCAGCGCGTCCCAGGCGGCCTGGCCATCGGTCGAGAAGCTGGCAGGCAGCGCCATGTCGGGCGGCGCCACGGCGTCGAGCACGCTGCGCCTGACCGCAGACGGAAACTGCCGCAGGTATTCGAGCGCCACGCGGGTGCCGTAAGACACGCCGACCAGATTGATGCGCGCTGCGCCGAGTTGCTGGCGCACGGCGTCAAGGTCTTGCACCGCGATCATCGTCGTGAACAGACCCAGATCATTCGGCGAGCGGACATAGGGCAGCTTCAGCAGCGCCGCCTTGCAGGCCATCAACTGCTCGAACTGCCGGTCCGGGTCGGCCTGCGCGGCGAGCGGCGCGTGCTCGGCCTCGGCGCATTCGAGCGCTGCGGACCGCCCTGTGCCGCGCTGGTCGACGAAGACGATGTCTCGCCGGTTGTTCAGCCGGCTGAACAGTGGCAAGGTGCCGGCGGCGATGCCGATGGCGCTTTGCCCGGGGCCGCCGGCCAGCAGGAACACCGGGTCGGGCAGCTTGCGGCGCGCCATCGCGGGCACGACGATGTAGTGCACCTCGATGGTCGTGCCCGCAGGCTGGGCCGGGTCAAGCGCGCGCTGCACGACGCCGCACCGGACTGCGTGGCGAATGCCAGGCACGCGGCATTCGGTGAGCGGCGCTTCGCTGGTGTGCGCACCGAGTGTCGTGCCGGCCGATATCAGCGCCACGCCGCAGGCCCAGGCTGCGGCGCTGCGCGTCACCAGGGCAACTGCTGCGGCAAGAGCGGCTGACCGGACCAAGGCGCGGATTCCGGCGCCTACTCGCCGAGCAGCCGCTTCAGCTCGCCGTTGTCGATCAGGCGCTTCAGGTCATCGGCGCCGCCGACCAGGTTGCCCTTCACGAACACCATCGGGAACGTTGGCCAGCCGGCCCACATCTTCAGCGCATTGCGCTCGCGCCAACGGCTGAGGTAGCTGCCATATTCGAGGTAGTGGTGGGCGATGCCCGCCGTGTCGAGCGCTTTGCGCGCCTTCCGGCAGAACGGGTTGCCGGCCATGCCGACCACCAGCACCGGGTTCGACAGCGTGGCCGCATGCACGTTGTGCACGATGTCGACATGCAGGTTTGCAACCGTGTCGCGGATGGCAGGGTGCAGGCGCGCTTCGTCGAGTGTCTGGCGAGGCATGATGAGGTTCCGGGCAAAGACGCGAGGGTAGCCGATGCATCGGCGGCACGCCCACCCAAAGCCGCCAGGAAGCCCCTCGGGGGCAGGCTCCTTGGGGCCGTCGTCTCAAGTCGCCAGCGCCCCGCGCTGAAAGTCGGCCACTGCCTGCCGGAGCTCGTCAACCGTGTTCATCACAAACGGCCCATGCTGCGCGATCGGTTCGTGCAGCGGCTTGCCGGCCACGAGCAGCACCCGCGATGGCTGGGTTTGCGCGCCGGGCGCCGTAAGGCGCACGCCATCGGCCTGCGCGTCGTTCGCCAGAATTGCCATGCGCTCGCTGTCAAGGCGCGTTGCAGCCATTTCAGGCGAGCCACCGCCCACGTCGGCCGCCGCACCGCCGTACACATAAGCGAAGGCGTTGTGCCCGGCCGGCAAGGGCAGGTCGAGCGACGTGCCCGGCGGCAGCGTGATGTCGAGCACCAGCGGCTCGGTAGTGGGGCGGTTCACGGCGCCGGCAACGCCTGCCAGCATGCCGGCTATCACGCGCACCGACACGCCGTTGGCGAGTCGCAGCACCGGCACGTCGGCCGGTTGAACGTCGCGATACGCCGGGGCGATCATCTTGTCCTTCGCGGCCAGGTTGACCCACAACTGTAAGCCGGCCATGCGGCCTTCTTGCTGCTCGGGCATCTCGGAATGGATGATGCCGCGCCCGGCCGTCATCCACTGCACGCTGCCGGGTTCCAGCAGGCCGACGTTGCCCACGCTGTCCTGGTGGCGCATGCGGCCTTCGAGCATGATG
>CANJKD010000294.1 GCA_947474415.1 Burkholderiales bacterium
GATCGACATCCTGATCAACAACTCAGGTGTCAGCACCACGCAACGCATCCAGGATGTGACCGAAGCCGACTTTGACTTCACCTTTGACACCAATGTCAAAGGTGCTTTCTTTGTGGCGCAAGAGGTGGGCAAGCGCATGCTGGCGCGGGCTCGCGGTTCGGCACCCGGCACTTACACCGGCGGGCGCATCGTCAACATCGCGTCGGCGGCGGGCCTGCGAGTGCTGCCGCAGATCAGCGTCTACGCCATGAGCAAGGCGGCGGTGATCCACATGACCCGGGCCATGGCGCTGGAGTGGGGCCGCTTTGGCATCAATGTCAATGCGCTCTGCCCCGGTTACATCGACACCGAGATCAACCACCACCACTGGCAGACCGAGCAGGGCAAAAAGCTGGTGGCCATGCTGCCGCGCAAGCGCGTCGGCCAGCCGCAAGACCTCGACACGCTGCTGATGATGCTGTGCGCGAACGAGAGCCACTTCATCAACGGCGCCGTGATTCAGGCTGATGACGGCTTCGCGCTTTGAGCCTGCGCACCCTGTCGCTCCTCGAAGCGCGCGTGCTTGGCGTGCTGATCGAGAAGGCCCACACCGTGCCCGACAGCTACCCACTGTCGATCAATTCCCTTACCCTCGGCAGCAATCAGAAGTCCGCGCGCGACCCTGTTCTGAACGCGACCGAGAGCGAGATCCAGGGCGCGGTCGATGCGCTGAAAGGCCTGAACCTGGTGTTCGAGGCGAGCGGCTCGCGCGTCACCCGCTACGAGCACAACGCGGGCCGCACGATGGCGCTGCCGTCGGCATCGGTGGCCTTGCTGGCGGTGCTGTTGCTGCGCGGGCCGCAAACGGTTTCCGAGTTGCGCACCAACGCCGACCGCCTGCACCGCTTCGCCGATTTGTCATCGGTCGAAGGGTTCCTGGAAGAGCTGGCCGAACGCCCGGCGGAGAAGGGCGGGGCGCTGGTCGTGAAGCTGCCGCGGGCGCCGGGCGCACGCGAGCCGCGCTGGGCGCAGCTGTTGTGCGGCGAGATCGATGTGTCCGCGATGCCGGTGGCGCTGGAATCAGCCGACTTCGTGGCCGCCAGCGAAGTGGCATCTCTGAAGACCCAGCAGACCACGATGCAGCAGGAGCTGACTGCGCTGCGCGCCCTCGTCGAACGGCTCTACGACGAGCTGGGCGTGGCGCGTGGCGGCTGACGAACTGATCGTGCGCCGCGCAGGGCTGGCCGATGTGGCCGGCATCGCGCGGGTACACGTGCAGAGCTGGCACGCCAACTACCCCGGCATCCTGCCGGTGACTGAGATCGAACGCCACACGCTGGCGCGGCGCGCCGGCATGTGGGCCCGGCTGCTCGATGGGGCAGCGGCGGTCGTGTTCGTTGCGGTGCGTGCCGATGCGGTGCTGGGCTTCGCGAACACCGGGCCTTTCCGCGTCGGCGACGGCGATGCTCAGGACGAGGGGCAGGGCGAGGGCGAGTTGAACGCGCTGTACCTGCTGCCCACGGCGCAGAAACAAGGCATCGGTCGCAGCCTGTTCAATGCAGGTGCAAACGCCCTTCGCGAAGCCGGCTTCAACTCGATGCGCTGCTGGGTGCTGCATGGCAATCCCGCGATCGCGTTCTACGAGCGCATGGGCGGTGAGCGCGTGGCGAGCAAGAACTTCAGCGTCGAAGGTGCGACGGTGGCCGAACACTGCTACCGTTTCAGGCTGGATTGAAACAACGACACGCGCGCCCAACCACACCCGCCAACATCATGCGATTCGACCTCCCCGAAGACAAGAAGCTCACGCTCGAAATGACGATTCCGATCCGTTGGGGCGACATGGACGCGATGGGCCATGTCAACAACACGATCTACTTCCGCTACTTCGAAACCATCCGCATCGAGTGGTTTCATCGCATCGGCTGCGTGCCGAACCCGGCTGGCGAAGGCATCGTGATCGTCAACGCCTTCTGCAACTTCATCAAGCAGTTCGAGTTCCCGGGCGAGGTGCTGGCGCGGCACTACGTGGCCAAGCTAGGCCGCACGAGCTTCGAGACTTACGTGACGATGGAGCGCACCGACGCGCCGGGCGTGGTGTATGCCACCGGCGGCGCGACGGCGGTCTGGGTCGACTTTCCGAAGCAGAAGTCGGCACCGGTGCCGGAATGGCTTTGCGCACTGGTCAGGTAGCGCGGACTGCCGGCGCACGGGCCGCGCCGGCGCCTTTCAGGTTCAGCAGGTTTCCGCTCAGGATCAGGCCGGCGCCGAACAGCGTGTAGGCGTCGATGCCTTCCGCGTAGAGCCACCAGCCGATCAGGGCCGTGAACGGCACACGCAGGAAGTCCATCGGCACGACCACCGTCGCATCGGCATATAGCATCGCCCGCGCCATGCAGAAGTGCGAGAAGGTGCCGCAGACCGAGATCACGATGACCCACGGCCAGACCTGCGCCGAGGGCCAGTGCCAAGCGTGGACCGCAGGCAGGAGGCCGAGCACCGACTGCACGAGCAACATCCAGAACACGATGGCGACGGTGCTTTCGGTGCGCGTCATGACCTTCACGGTGATCACCGAGATGGCGAAGCCGACCGCCGCCGCCAGGGCGATCAATTGGCCCGGTGCGATGGCCCCGGCATGCGGCCGCACGATGATCGCCACGCCGAAGAGGCCAAGCGCGACCGCCGTCGTCTTCCACAGGCCCATGCGTTCCCCGAGCACGGCCACCGCCAGCACGGCGGTCCAGATCGGCATCGTGAATTCGATCGCCACCAGTTGCGCGAGCGGGATCATCGTCAGCGCGACGAACCAGCCGAACTGCGAGGCGTAGTGCACCGTGTTGCGCAAGATGTGCTGGCCCAGCCGCTGGGTTCGTATCAAAGCCAGCCCGCCGCTGCGCAGCACCAGCGGCCAGAGCAGGATCAGGCCGATGACCGAGCGCATCTCCATGATCTGGAACACGGCCAGTTCGCGCGTGGTCTCGCGCCCGGCTACGGCCAGCACCAGCATGGCCGACAGCCAGCCAGCCATCCACATGGCGGCTTTCACGGTCGAGGGTGGGCGAGTCATCATGACCGCACCCCGATCCCCGAGGACGGGCATAGACCCTCCCTGGGCCACAAATGGGCCCCCGCGTGGCCCTTGGTCGGGCCTTGCCTGGGGCGGCCCGGCGCTGCGGCCCGCAAGGAAAACGTCGACACCGGAAGTCCCATTTGAGTTCTCCCCACGCTCAGGCGCGCAGCAGCCGGTGCACCAGTTCGGGCGTGGTCGCGGCGCCGTGCTTCTTCATCAGCCGGGCGCGGTAGACATCGACCGTGCGCGGGCTCACGCCCAGCCGGCGGCCGATCAGCTTGCTGGTCAGGCCTTCGATGAGCAGGGCGGCGATCTCGCGCTCGCGCGGCGTCAGCAAGACGCCGATGCGGCGCCGCGCCGACAAGTCTTCGAACGACCAGATGCCCGCCGCATGCGGAAGCGTCGGGTCGAGTGCGCGGCCTGAAACATGGCACCAGAACAGCTCGCCAGCCTGCGCTCCGGCCACGCGCTTCATCACGCGTTCATCGGCGTACCAGCCGCTCGCGTTCAGGCTCGCGGCAATGCGCGCGCCGGTACGCTCAAACTCGTCGTGCGTCGGGTACAGCAACTCGAAACTGCGGCCAACCATGTCTTCGCGGGCAGCACCGAACATCGCGAGCGCCTGCTCGTTGCAGTCGACCATCAGCCGATGGCGCGACAACACCAGGCCGATGGGCGCCAGGTCGAAGGCTGTGCGGTAGTCGAGTGCGGGCGCGCGTGCAGGTGCATCGGGGGCCATCGTCGTGATCGTCATGCAAGTCAGCCGTGCCGGATCAGAGCAGCGCGTAGGTCGTCGTGGCGTGGGCGGCCAGCACATCTTCGCCGCGCTTCGGGTCATGGGTGTGGATGTGGACCTCGCCGAACACCAGGCTCTTGCCCATGCGCAACACGGTGGCGGTGACACGGGCGTGGCCGGCATCGGCCGCGACCGGGCGAAGGAAGCTGGTGTTGAGTTGCACCGTCGTCATCGGCCGGAACGCGCCGAGGCTGGACATCACCGCCAGCACCATCGCCGTGTCGGCGGCGGCCATCAGCGTCTGCCCCGACACCACATTGCCGGCGTGCACATGGGTGGCCGTCACGGGCAGCGCGAGCACCACTTCGCCGGGGCGGGCTGCGAGCACGCGCAGGTCGAGCAGGCGCACCCATTCTGCGAAAACGCTGCGCAGCGCCTCTTCGAGAAAGGCCTTGTCAAACGGGGCAGGGGTGTTCATCGATTCGTATCCGGTCTGCACTCGGCGCGGCACGGCATGGCGCCCTGGCCGCAGCGTGCGGGTTGTTCTGTAGGCGATTTTACGTAACGACTACGTAAGGGGTTACGTAGTACCCTCGCCGGCTGCAACCCGGGCGGTTGTCAACAGGAGAATCTCGAATGAAGAAGGTGTTCACTAGCGCTGCGCAGGCGCTGGCCGGTGTGGTTCTGGA
>CANJKD010000295.1 GCA_947474415.1 Burkholderiales bacterium
ACGCCCGCGAAGCCGAAGCCGTGAATCAGGCCGAAGAAGAAGGTCACGACCACGCGGCGCACAGGGAAGATCGGCCACACGTTGTCGAGCGCGGCCAGAACGATCGTCACCGCAATCGCTGGCTCGATGAACGCAGGCGACACCGACACCAACTTCGTGGCAGCCAGCCCCAGCGTGATCGAATGCGCGACCGTGAACGCCGACACGATGCCGACCACCGGCAGCACCGCCTGCGACAAGCGCTCCACTGGCTGCCAGCCCTCGGGCGAGCGCCGCATCACCGACGGCAGCAGCAGGCACAGCAGAAACAGCACATGGTCGTACCCAGTCAGGATGTGACGAATGCCTTCGAGAAGAAAGCCCCAGCCAGATGCGCCCGACAGCGACGGCTCGGCTGACGCGCTCAACGTAGTCGCAGCCGCTGCCGCTGAACCCGATCCGGAGGCAGGCGCCGCAGAGTCCGCAGCCAGGTTGGCCAATGTGGCCGGGTGCGTCGGGTCCAGCAGGCTCAACACCGGTGGCTGGCCGGGCCGCTGAACCTTGGCAATGCCGCGGTGCGTCGGGTCCACCTCGCGCAGCAGTGTGTACGCGATGACCGGTGGCCCCGCCAGCACGCAGTCAGACGCCAGGAACAGCACCGCATACGCGCCATCATTGCGGCGCTCCAGCGCCTGGCGCATCGGGCGCAACACACAGCCTTCAATGTGTAGCCGCGCCGACGCATAGCTCTGGATGCGCGGCCAGGCCGACTTGACCTCGGCCCAGGTGAGCTTGCCGTCTTCGTCGGCGTCGAGGTTGAGTGCGGCATCGAGGTCGCGCAGCGCAATGTCCCAGCGCACTTCGAGACCCTTGTCGTCGGCATCGAGTTGCAGGTACGAGTCACTGGCCTTGTGGGCCTGCGCCGCCGCGCCCGCCAGTGCCAGCGCCAGAAGCAACAGCCAGCGCAGGAAACCGATGTTGATTGAGACCGGTTTCATCGGATCAGCCCTTGCCCAGCACGGCTTGCGTGCGCTTGTCGTGCAGGCCCAACTCAGACATCAGCCGGCCCACGTCCTGCAGCGCATCGGCGCGGGCGCTTGCCTGCGCCGTTTGCGCCAGCACCAGCAGGTCGAGCGGCTCGCGTTGCTGCGCCACGTTGCCGCGTGCCAGTTCGAGCGCCAGCATGGGTTGATGCTCCACCATCAGCGCGAACATCGCCTGTTCGCGGCCATGGAACAACTTCGCCTCCGGCCGTTCATTGGCGAGCGCAATGCGATCACGCATCTCGGCCGCGTCGGTTGAAGCACTGGGTGTCTTGGCCTGAGCGCCGGCAATCGCCAGGCGCAGCAGAACTGCATCGCTTCGGGTCTGATTCTTCAATAGCGCAAGGGCCTCAACCGGCCGCTTCTGCTCGATCAGAAAATCGCCATAAGACAAGGTTGCGTAGGGGTCGGGCTCCAGCTTCAGCGCAGCGCGGAACGCGGTGTCGGCTGCGGCCGCTCGGCCAGCACGTTGCTCCAGTTCGGCCAAGCTGGTCATCAACCAGGCTTGTGTTGACGGCGGTTGGCGCGCGCCCGCCAGCAGCCTGGTGAACGTGGCCCTGGCGCCGTCGAAATCGCCACGCAAGGCCGCGTTCTCGGCGAAGCAGGCATCGGCATGCAAACCAGCGCCACTGGCCGCCACTTGCTTGCAGGCGAGGTCTGAATCGGCGTAGCGGCCCTGCACGCGCTTCACCGTGGCAAGAGTCAACCAAGCCTGAGGCCGGGGCTGCGGGCTCGGCCGGGCCAGCAAATCCTGCAGGCTGCGCACCGAGGCATCGAATTCGTGCAGGTATTGCTGCAAGGTGGCGCGCATCATCAGTACACCGTCGGGCATCGTGGCCTCGTCTTGCCAGCCGGCGATGGCTGACATCGCCATGCCTGCGAAGCGCGGGTCGCCAAGTTCGTGTGCCTGGTCCAGGTAGCGCCTGGCGACGCCAAGCGCCAGCACCGGGTCGCGCGGCTGCGAAGCCAGCAGCTTGCGTTGACGGCGCGCTTCGGCGCGGCTGCCTGCCAACGGCGGCAGCACCTCGATCACCTCGTCGTCATGGGTCGGCGCGATTGGAGCCGTCGCCGCAGAGCTGACGAACGCCGCCAACAGGCTGAGCACGGCACCGGCCAGGGCGATTCGCGATGAAGACTTGCGCATGGTCACTTGGAAATGGGGGGCGGCTGCCTTGAGGCAAACCGCCCGGTTTGAACTCGACAGGGGCCACCCGGAAAGCGGCCCCATCGACCGCCTCAGTCGATGACTGAAGGCTCGGCCGCGTCGTCGGAAGGCGGTGTGGCTGCGCTCACATCCACCGGCTCCAGCGTGTTCGCGTCCGAGGCCACGAGCGCCACGAGGTAGGCGACGAAGCCGCCCACCGAAGCACTCGCACTGGCCGGTACTTCCTGCGTCACTGCGGGTGCAGGCGCATCATTGCTGCCCCCACCGCAGGCCGAAAGTGCAGCTGCCGCCAGCGACACCACCACGATCCATGATTTTTTCATGTCGTGCTCCTGGCTCACTTCGCGCCCGGCAACGGCGTGCCGATATACGGGAAGGTGGCCAGCAACTGGCCTGCCGCCTTGACCTTGGCACCGGCCTGGTCCACGCCGTCGTGCAGGGCGTAGGCAGAGGTGCCGAGCGGCACCGCCGACGGGTTGCAAGCGGTGCCGAACTTGAACGTGTCGGCAGTGCCGTTGGCCACGCACAGCCCACCCATCACCGCGATCAACGAGATGTCGACCACGTCGTCGTTCGGGCGACGGCCGTTCGGGTAGCCGGCCAGGTCTTGCGGCGCCGGGCCGAGCAAGCCACCGAGCAGGCCGAGGCGGTTCTGGCTTGCATACGCCGTTGCCGGGATCGCGGTATTCAGGCGCAGCATTTCCGAACCGACCACGTTCATGGGCTGGTTCACGCCCTTGATGCCGGTCAGGAAGGTCGTGACGAGGTCGGTGCGCGGGAAGTTCGTCGGTGCGATGCCAGGGGCATTCAGCGCGATTTCCAGCAGCGCAGGCAGCGTCGGGTTCGTCACATAGGTCGCGAACTGGGCATCGTCCTTCGGCTTCGAGGCGTTGAACTTGTCCTTGTCGCCCAAACCGATCACGACCTCATTGACGAGCGGCATACCGAGCCGTGAAACCTGCGTCCAGGCACCGCCCGAAACGGCTGCGGTCTGGTAGCCGCTCTTCGGTGCCGCGCTGAGCAGGCTACCCTGGTGCAGGCTGGCTGTGGTCCAGCCGCCGATCACGGTGTCGGTGGAGCCGGCGGCCAGCAGGCAGCTCGTCGGCACTTCAATGGCCAGGCTGGTGACGTTCTTGTCGGCCAGCGAATCGGTACCGGCGTCCTTGTTCGAGTTGTCGAGCAGGAACGCGGCGCTGGGCACGTTCACCAGGTCGAAGATCACGCCCAGGTTCACCGCAAACGGGTCCTTGCGTTGGCCGACGAACACCTTGCCCGGCGTGCTGCAGCCCGGAATGTTGACGCTGTAGATGTGCTTGGCGGCATAGGCAGCGTAGTTCGGGATGGTCTTGGTGCCAATGTTGTCGGACGGCTTGTCAAACGTCGCGCTGCCGCCGGCGGCGTTGGTGACGGAGGCCCGCGCCCCAGCGCGGCGGTCGCCCCGCACCACGTCGACAGTGAAGCTTTCATTGACGTTCAGGGTCGCAGCGTTCAGGTCGCTCACGCCACCGAACTGGGTCAGCGGAATCGCCACGACCTTGCCGCCGATCGACAGCGTCTTTGCCTTCAATGTGTTCTTGAAACGGAACTGGAAGGTGATGTGTTCCTTCGCATCGCCGACGTTGTCGACGTGAATTTCGTACAGCGCATTCGGGTCGAGCTTGAAGTAGTTCGGGCCGCCGTAGGCATCCTGCAGTGGCAGGTAGTCGGCGATCAGCGTGACGAAGCCGGTGCGGCCGGGCTCGTAGCTGTTGAACATGTAGAAGTCTGACGCGTCCACTTTGGGCATCGTCGTGATCGACGGCGCTTCACGGTGGCTGGAAGCCTGCGCCGGCAGCGAACTCAGGCCGTACAGCGTGGCCACGGCGGCCATCAGCGGCAACAGCCGGGCGGAAATCAGTCGTTGGGTTTTCATGTCGTGATCCTTTGGCAGCATGGGATGAATCGGGTTCCGGGAAGGCCCCGGCGTAACCGACCGTTCTGGACGCTTGTCGTACCCAGGGGCTCGCAAGTTCGTCGGTGGATGCCTACGCTCGCGCTGGCCCACTGGATGCAATGCAAAGAGAGAAACTTCGCAGGCAGACATCAAACTTCGCGTCGTGGTGCACGACGTGAACGATCAGGCACCTCGGGCGTTTCACGCGTCGGACAAGTGCGGCAATGTCGGTCGTCCGTGTCCTACGGTCAGGCCAGAGGCTGGGCGTCGAAGCCTGTTGCGCCGGCAGCCCAGGCGGCAAATTCATCGCGCAGGCGACCGCTGTCCGCGACGGCGTTCGACCAGGCCGCC
>CANJKD010000296.1 GCA_947474415.1 Burkholderiales bacterium
AGCCCGCGACCACGGTTGATGAACCCAAAATCCGCGCCCCAATACACTGGCCAGACCTACAACGGATCGACTCGCGTCGCGTCGTCGATCTCAGGGCGCTCCAGGCTCATACCTGCTTTGGAAAAGACTGTCCCCTCGGCACCACGGTCATTTGGCGAGCAGGTGTTCGCGGTAATAGATAAGTTCGTCGATAGATTCATGGATGTCGGCCAATGCGGTATGCGCCTGAGCCTTCTTGAAGCCGGCCAGGATCTCGGGCTTCCAGCGCTTCGCCAGTTCCTTCAGCGTGCTGACATCGAGGTTGCGGTAGTGGAAGAACTCTTCCAGCCCGGGCATGTAGTTGGCGAGAAAACGCCGGTCCTGGCAGATGCTGTTGCCGCACATCGGCGACTTGTTGCGAGGCACGTAGCGCTTCAGGAATTCGATCACTTGCGCCTGTGCACTCGCCTCATCGATGATCGAAGCCTTGACTCGGTCGATCAACCCGCTCTTGCCATGCGTGCCCTTGTTCCAGGCGTCCATCGCATCCAACGCCGCGTCGCTCTGGTGCACGGCAAACACCGGGCCTTCGACGCGCTGCGTCAGCTGGGCATCGGTCACGATGACGGCGATCTCGATGATGCGATCGGCGGCCGGATACAAGCCAGTCATCTCCAGGTCGATCCAGATCAGGTTCTGGTCGCTGCTGACCAAGGTGGTTTCATTCATGCAAGGTTCTCCATGGGGATATTTTCGCAGGTCTACACTTCTGCCCCATGCAATCCCTGACCCTCGCCTTCGCCGCCGCCCTGCTCACCTCGCTGCTCGTCAAGTTCTGGCTTGCGTCGCGGCAGATGCGCCATGTCGCCGCGCACCGCGACCGCGTGCCGCCAGCCTTCGCTCACACCATCACGCTCCCCGCGCACCAACGCGCTGCGGACTACACGCTGGCGAAGGGCCGCGTCGGGCTGCTGAGCATGGCGCTCAGCGCCGCCGTGCTGCTGGGCTGGACGCTGCTCGGTGGCATCGACATGCTCAACATCGTGCTGCGCGATGCGCTGCAACCGCGCTTCGGCGACATGGCCTATCAGCTTGCGCTGCTGGCCTGCTTCGCGCTGATCGGCGGCATTCTCGACCTGCCCTTCGAGCTGTACAGCACCTTCCGCATCGAACAGCGCTTCGGCTTCAACCGAATGACCTGGCGGCTCTACGTCGCCGACACGCTGAAGGGTGCGCTCGTCGGCACGCTGATCGGCCTGCCGATCGCCGCACTGATGCTATGGATCATGGGCGCCACCGGCGGCTTGTGGTGGTTGTGGGCATGGGGCGCGTGGATGTGCTTCAACCTGCTGATTCTCGTGTTCTACCCGACGGTGATCGCGCCGCTGTTCAACAAGTTCGAACCGCTCGCCGACGAATCGCTCAAGGCGCGTGTGCAGTCTCTGATGCAACGCTGCGGGTTCGCGGCGAAAGGCCTGTTCGTGATGGATGGAAGCAAGCGCTCGGCCCACGCGAATGCCTACTTCACCGGCTTCGGGTCCGCCAAGCGCGTGGTGTTTTTCGACACGCTGTTGAGCAAGCTGACGGGCGGCGAGGTCGAGGCTGTACTGGCGCATGAACTCGGGCATTTCAAGCACAGGCATGTTTTGAAGCGCATCGCCTCGATGTTCGCCATCAGCCTCGCCGGGCTGGCGTTGCTGGGCTGGCTGTCGACGCAGCCTGGGTTCTACACCTCGCTCGGCGTGCGCCCTTCGATAAGCGCGGCGAACAACGCGGTGGCGTTGCTGTTGTTCCTGCTCGTCACCCCCGTGTTCGGCTTCTTCGTGTCGCCCTTGTTCGCCATGCTCTCGCGCAAGCACGAGTTCGAGGCCGATGCCTACGCCTGCGCGCAGTCCAGCGGCACCGACCTTGCAGCGGCCCTGCTCAAGCTGCATGAAGACAATGCCTCCACCTTGACGCCCGACCCGCTTTACGCCGGCTTCTACTATTCGCACCCGCCGGCCTCGGAGCGGCTGGCCGCCTTGATGCGTGCTTCGGCCCGAACGGTCGCAGCCCAACCCGTGCACCTGACCTGATGCACGGGCGGATCGGGTTGGCTGACGTTCTCGTGGCGGGCTTGCCATGAGCCCGCCGGGCAGCCCCAAGGGCGAATACCGAAGTGCAACGCACGAAGGTTGCCTGATGAGCCCGCCGGGCAGCCCCAAGGGCGAATACCGAAGTGCAACGCACGAAGGTTGCCTGATGAGCCCGCACGGCGGCCATGGACCACGAAGAGGCCCGCGTTCGTGGACCTTGCGCTCATACGCCGCAGTGCACAGCACGAAGGTACTCCAGTGAGCAAGGCAGTGGTTCTCGACCTCGGGCTCGTCGTGGCCGGCCATGGCCGTCACTACGTCGTCGAAACCCCCGAAGGCCGGCGACTGACCTGCCACCCTCGCGGCAAGAAGAGCGCGCTCGTGGTCGGTGACCGGGTGCGCTGGCAGGCGTCGGGCGACGAGGGCGTGATCGAGCATGTGGAGCCGCGCCGCAACCTGCTGTTCAGGCAAGACGAATGGAAGACCAAGTCGTTCGCCGCCAACCTCGACCAGTTGCTCGTGCTGGTGGCGGCCGAGCCGGTGTTCAGCGAATCGCAACTGGCGCGTGCCTTGATCGCGGCCGAGAGCGCCGGCATCCCTGCACGCATCGTGCTGAACAAGGCCGACCTGCCGTCGATCGCCGCCGCGCGCACGCGCCTTGCGCCGTATGTTGCAATGGGCATCGATGTCGTCGAAATGGCGTTGAAGACGCATGGCGACGTAGCGCGCGCGTTGCTCGGCCCGCTGCTGGAGGGCCGGTCCACGCTGGTGCTGGGCCCCAGCGGCACCGGCAAGAGCACGCTGATCAACCTGCTCGCACCGAACGCGAAGGCGCAGGTCGGCGAGATTTCGCAGGCGCTGAACTCCGGCCGCCACACCACCACGACCACGCAGTGGTACTGGCTCGACGCCGGGCGCAGCACGGCGCTCATCGACTCACCGGGGTTTCAGGAATTCGGCCTGCGGCAGATCGACGCGCACCAGTTGCCCGGCTTGATGCCCGACATGCGCGAGCACGCGAACGCGTGTCGGTTCTACAACTGCACGCACCTGCATGAGCCGGGCTGTGGCGTGAGGGCGGCGCTGGACCGGGGCGAGATCAGCGAATCTCGTTACCGAATCTACGGCGAGATCCTGGCGGAACTGGTGCAGCGGCGCTAAAGCCCGGTGTCGCCGGGTGTCGACCGATGTAGCCGGGTGTGGCTTGCAGCCGCGCCCGGACCTAGCCAATGAGGTTGGCCAGCGACAGCAGGGCCAGCAGCATCATCCACAACACGACCGAACGCCATACCAGCCCGACCACGCTGCGCAGGTGGCCGAGTTCGGGCGGTATGCCGGTGGTCGAACCCTCGGCAGAGGCGGCATCGGGCTCCGCACCGGCCTCGAAGGTCTTGGCCCGGTCCGGGGTGACGCCGGGCGCCGCACCACCACCCAATTGCACGCCGACGGCGCCGGCAGCGGCAGCGAGGATGATGCCCTCGTTCGGGTGCTTCCACAGCCCGGAATCGCGCCGCCAGCACGTCACCGCCTCCTCGAAATTACCCACCACTGCGAAGCCGAAGGCTGTCAGCCTGGCCGGCACGTGGTCGAACAGGTTGAACAGGCGATGCGACAGGGCCAACAAGCCCGAGTTCTCCGTGACTTCAACGCTGCGGGTCTTGAAGGCCCAGTAACGGCTTGCGTATTCAGCCATCCGGTAGAACACCGCGCCGGCCGGCCCGAAACCGAACGACGACAGCAGCACAAACCAGAAGAACACACCGAACACATGGCGGTGCGCAGCCAGCAGCGAATGCTCGATCACATGGCGGAGTAATTCCGTGCGCGGCAGTTCGCTGGCATCGAGGTGGCGCCACTCAGACAGCAGACGACCGGCCTCGGCCTCATCACCGCGATCAAGCGCATCACGGATGTCGGTGACGTAGTGGCTGAACTGGCGGAAACCCAGCGTGAGATACAGCACCGCCACGTTCCAGAACAGCGCGAGCAGCACACTGAAGTGCGCAATGACGAGGTAGATGGCCCAGGCGAGGCCAGCAGGCACCAGCACGGTGACGCCCCAAACCACCCAGGCATGGCGTTCACTGCCGGCATCGAAATTCCGGCCCGTCCAGCGCATCCAGCCGGTCAGGGAATCGTGAACCACATTGCCACGCGGCAAGGGCTTGAATTGCTCGATCAGCAGCGCGAACAGGACGGCGAAGAAACTCATGCGTGCCGATCATAGTGGAGCAGCAATCGGGCTTGCGCTGCACCACCCTGCGGTTTCAGTGCGCAGTTCGCGCGCTCCGCTCAGGCCGCCAAAAAGCGGTACAGGTTGCGCAGCATCGCGGCGGTAGCGCCCCAGATGAAGTAGCGCCGCGATTGGCCATTTTCATCGAGCCCGTTCCAGGGAATCGACAGGA
>CANJKD010000297.1 GCA_947474415.1 Burkholderiales bacterium
ACATCCTGAGCCTGGCGATCTGCATTCCGGTCAGCGGCTGGATGGTCGACCGCTTCGGCACCCGGCGCGTGTTCGGCTCGGCGGTTGCCGTGTTCACGCTGGCATCCGTGCTGTGTGGCGTATCGGTCAACGTGCCGATGCTGGTGGCCTCGCGCATCCTGCAGGGCATGGCCGCCGCGATGATGATGCCGGTCGGGCGCATCATGATTGTTCGCAGCTTTGCCAAGTCGGAACTGATGGTGGCGATGAACTTCGTGATCGTACCGGCGCTGATCGGGCCGCTGCTGGGCCCCACGGTCGGCGGCGTGATCGTGCACTGGCTGTCGTGGCGCGCGATCTTCTTCGTCAACGTGCCAGTGGGCCTGGTGGCCCTGTGGTTCATTCACCGGCACCTGCCCGACTACCGCAGCGATCAACCACGGCCGTTCGACGCGGTCGGTCTGCTGCTGTTCGGCACTGGCAGCACCCTGCTCTCCTGGCTCATCGGCGTCTTCGGCGAGCACCGTTTTGACGCTGGGACGCCCGCACTCCTGCTGCTTGCCGCGGGCCTGCTGATCGCCTATGGCGTCCACGCGAGCCGGGTGCCGCAGCCACTGTTGAGCCTGGCGCTGTTTCGGGTGCGCACGTTTCGCGTCGCGGTGCTGGGTGGCTTCGTCACACGCCTCGGCCTGGGCGCCATGCCGTTCCTGCTTCCGCTCCTGTACCAACTGGGCCTGGGCCTGCCGGCCTGGGAGTCGGGCCTGTTGTTGATCCCGATGGCCGCAGCGGCCATGGTCATGAAGGTGCTGGCGCCGGGCTTGCTGGCACGCTTCGGTTTCCGCGCGGTGCTGACGGTCAATACCGCGCTGATAGGCTTGACCATCGCGCTGTTTTCACAGGTTACCCCGCATGCGTCCCTATGGCTTGTGGCGGCACTGGGCGCCGCACAGGGGCTGTTCAACTCCTTGCAGTTCTCGAGCATGAACTCGATCGCCTATGCCGACATCGAGGCGCCGAAGTCCAGCATGGCCGCCGCCATCGCGAGCACCTTGCAACAAATGTCGATGAGCTTCGGGCTGGCCTTCGGCACGTGGCTGACGGCGTACCACCTCGGCGGGGACACGCAAGCCCAGCCAGCAGGCGTCAGGGCCGCGCTGCACGCCACGTTCCTGACGCTGGGCGCACTGACGTTGCTGTCTTCACTGTCTTTCCGGGCGCTGCGGCCTGATGACGGCGAGGCTGTGAGCCGTGGGGGACGGCACAAGACCTGAATCCGGTCGAGTGGCCTGGCTCCGGCGTGGTCAGCCCGGAGGGACTCGAACCCCCGACATCCGACTTAGAAGGTCGGTGCTCTATCCAGTTGAGCTACGGGCTGAGGGGGAAGCCGTGGGTTGGCTTGAAGAACATGGTCGGGGCGGTGGGATTCGAACTCACGACCACCTGGTCCCAAACCAGGTGCGCTACCAGGCTGCGCTACGCCCCGAGCCTTACATTGTACTCATTCGGCGACGGCCTTCGATTTGCCGGTGTGTAGCGCTGGCAACATCAGCTGTTTCCACACTGCGGCGCACTGCTGAATATGCTGTTCGCAGACGAATTTCAGCGCCGAAAACGTGAGCGCGGCCGACACCGCCTGGCCTGCGATCGGCACGAACTTCGCGGCCTGCTGGGCCGACAGGCGCACGCCGACGAAGCGCAATGCCGACATCACCAGTTCACGCGTCACGAGCCGGCCCACCAGCATGCCGCCACCGGCCGACAAGGCCTTGTAGACGACCAGCCGGCGGTCGGGCGCGAGCCGCGCGACCTGCTCGGGCGTGAGGCCGAAGGCGCGGTTGATGAGCGGAATGAGCCGCATCAAGACGGCCACGTCGGTGGCCCAGTCGAGGCCGGGAATCGGCACCACCGCGACCCCGGCCGCAACCAGCGCGCGTTGGGTCACCATGCGACGGCACTGGCGTACGACAGCGTCAATTTCCAACTCGGAGCCTGGCACCAGCACCCATTCATCGTTCGATGTCATGGCTGCATTCTGCCCCGGCGCATCGAATCTGGGCGCAGCGCCTACCCGGCGAGTTGCGCCCACACCTTTTCGAGCCGCTTGACGCTGACCGGATGCGGCGTGCGCAGCTCTTGCGCGAACAGGCTGATGCGCAGCTCTTCGAGCAGCCAGCGGAACTCCTGCAGGCGCGCATCCACCACGCCCTTGCGCTCTGCGAACTGACGCACCCAGCGCTGTTCGAGCGGGCGCAGTTCCGTCAGGCGCTGCGCATCGCGGGCTGGGTCGGCGCGCAGCTTGTCGAGCCGCATCACGATGCCGTTCAGGTAGCGCGGCAGGTGCGCCAATTGCAGCCAGGGCGTGTCGGCGATGAAGCGTTTTGGCATCAGGCGCGCGAGCTGCGCGGCCACGTCGTCGGCCACCTCCTTGGGTGCTCTGGCATCCCTGAGCTTGCGCACGGCGGCGGCGTATTCGACAAGGATGGTTGATGCGCTGCGCGCGATCTCGTTCGCCACCAGCGTCAAGCGCCCTCGCCCGTCGTCGATGCGGCGCGTGAAAGCGGTGGCGTCGGTGGGCAGCGGGTCGGCGAGGAAGGCGCGGTCGATGGCGACGTCGATGATCTGCGTGCGCAACTCTTCCGACGTGCCGAGTGGCAGGTAGGCCGCGGTCATCTTCTGCAGATCGGGGATGTTGCGTTCCAGGTACTTGAGCGCATCGCGAATCTGCAGCGCGACCAGCCGGCGCAAGCCGGCGCGATGCTTGCGCGCCGCCACATCGGGTTCGTCGAACACCTCGATTTCGACGTGATCTCCCTTGTCGATCAACGCCGGGAAACCGACCAGGGATTGCGCGCCCTGGCGCAACTCCATCAGCTCGGGCAGTTCGCCGAAGGTCCAGGCGATGTACTTCTGCGCTGCGGGTGTCACCACCGATTCGGAAGTTGCCGGCAGCTTGCCTGCGCCACGCTGCAGCGCGGCCGCAGACCCTTTCGCTGCGGGCGAAGTGTCCACCGAAGTCGACGGCGCCAGCGCCACCACCTTCAACGCGGCCAGCGCCTGGAACGCGGAGCGTGCCTGCCCGCCTAGTTCAGCCTTCAGGGCCGCCAAGCTGCGCCCCATGCCGAGCTGCCGGCCATGTTCGTCGACGATGCGGAAGTTCATGAACAGGTGCGGCGCCACTTGTTCGAGCTTGAAATCGGCGCGCTTGACGTCGATCGCGGTCTTGTCGCGCACGCTCTTCAGCAGCACGTCGATCAGGCCACCACTGGCGAACTCGGATGCGGCGATGAACGCGTCGGCATAGTCAGGCAGCGGCACGAGCCGCGAGCGCGGGCGCTGGTGCAGGCTCTTCACCAGTGCCAGCACCTTGTCCTTCAACATGCCGGGCACGAGCCAGTCGCAGCGGTCTTCATTGACCTGGTTCAGTGAGTAGATCGGCACCGTCACCGTCACGCCGTCTTTCGCATCGCCGGGCTCGTGCAGGTAGGCGGCCACGCAGTCCACCCCGCCGAGGCGCAGCACCTTCGGGAACGCGGCGGTGGTGATGCCGGCGGCCTCATGGCGCATCAGCTCTTCGCGCGTGAGCTGCAACAGGTTCGGCTGGCGCTTCACTTCATCGCGATACCAGCGCTCAAGGCTGTGGCCACTGCACACGTCGGCCGGCAATTTCTGGTCGTAGAAGGCATGGATCAACTCGTCGTCGACCAGCACGTCTTGCCGGCGTGATTTGTGCTCCAGCTCTTCCACCTGCGCGATCAGCCTGCGGTTCGCGGCAATGAAGGGCAGCTTCGTGTCCCACTCACCCGCGACCAAAGCCTCGCGAATGAAGATCTCGCGCGCGGCCGCCGCATCGACATTGCCGAAGTTCACACGCCGGTTGCTGTAGATCACGATGCCGTAGAGCGTGGCCCGCTCCAGCGCGATGACCTCGGCGGCCTTCTTCTCCCAGTGCGGTTCCAGCAATTGCGTCTTGATGATGTGGCCCGCGATCTGCGGCAGCCACTGCGGTTCGATCGCCGCCAGGCCCCGGCCGAACAGGCGCGCCGTCTCGACCAACTCGGCCGCCACGATCCAGCGCCCCGGCTTCTTCGACAGGTTCACGCCCGGATGCCGGTAGAAGCGGATGCCACGCGCGCCGAGGTACCACTCGTCCTCGTCGCTCTTGCAGCCGATGTTGCCGAGCAGGCCCGACAACATCGACAGGTGCACCTGCTCATAAGTGGCCGGCGTGCCGTTCAGGCGCCAGCCGTGCTCTGCCACCACGGTGTGCAGCTGCGCATGCAGGTCACGCCATTCGCGCACGCGGCGCGGCGAGATGAAGTTGTCGCGCAACAGTTGTTCCTGCTTGCGCACCGACAGCTTGGGCGGTGCGTCTGGCGCGTGCGCGGCGGCGCCACCGCGCCCATGGCCGTGCCCTTGACCATGCCCGCCCCGTGCCTCGTCGAGCCACTTCCAGAGCTTCAGGTCGCCCATGAA
>CANJKD010000298.1 GCA_947474415.1 Burkholderiales bacterium
AGTGGCCAGCGCAAGGGCTTGCCAAGCCGCGCGTTGCGTACTTGCGCGCCACGGATGCGCTCGGCAAAGCTCAGGCGCGTGACCTCGACTTCGGGCAATTCAGGCATGCGGGGAATTATCGGCGTGCGGATGACTCGCACGCTCGCGCCATAAAATGCCTTACCGCTTCAGGAGCACCGCGATGCCGTCACACACTTCCCGATCCGGCGGCGCCCATGCGTTGGCCGCCTTGCTGGCAGCCATGGTGCTGGCTCAGGGTGTGGCGGCGCAATCCCCACCGCTGGACACACCGGCCGCCAAGGTCGACAACTCCAGGCTCGATGCACCGCTGTTCTACCAACTGCTGATCGGCGAGATCGAGTTCAGCGCCGGCGAACCCGGCGACGCCTTCCAAGTGATTCTCGATGCGGCCCGGCGCACCAAGGACGAGCAACTGTTCCGCCGCGCCACCGACATCGCCATTCAGGCCCGTGCGGGCGATCAGGCCCTTGTGTCAGTGAAGGCCTGGCGGCTGGCGCTGCCGGAATCGCTGGAGGCGCTGCGCTACCAGGTGCAGTTGCTGGTGCCGCTGAATCGCACCTCTGAAACCTACGAGCCCCTGCAGACCCTGGTTCGCCTGACACCGACCGCCCAGCGGCCCACGCTGATCGCGGCTCTGCCGCGCTTCTTCGCTCGTAGCTCCGACCATGCGCTGGCGGCGGCACTCGTCGAGCAGGTGTTGCAACCGTACATGGACCCGCCCGACACACGGGTGGCGGCCCACGTGACTGCTGGTCGCGGCTGGCTTGCAGCCTTCGATGGGGCGAAGGCACTTTCGTTCGCGCAACGTGCACATGCCATCGACCCGACTGCGGAAGCGCCTGCTGCCTTGGCGCTGGAGATGCTGCCGGGCACGCCGGCCGCCGATGCCATCCTGCTCAGCCACCTGGCCGCCAAGCCCGACAGCAACGGCGTTCGATTGATCTATGTGCGTGCGCTGCTCGCAGCGCAGCGCTATCCGGACGCCACCGCACAGCTCGGCACGCTGACACGGAATTCGCCCAACCTGGCGCAGGGCTGGTTGACCTTGGGCGCTCTGCACCTGCAGTTGCACGAGCCGGTCCCGGCCATTGCGGCGCTTCAGAGGTACATCGACGTCGTAGAAAACACACCGGCAGCCGAAGCTTTTGCATCGGAAACCAGGGGCTCGAACGAGGACGGCTCGACCTCGAAAGAGGAGGCCCTCACGCGCGGCTGGTTGCTGCTGTCGCAGGCCGCCGACTTGCAGGGCGACTACCGCACGGCAGATGCCTGGCTGGCCAAGATCGACGACCCGGCGCGAACCATCGAAGTGCAGGTGCGCCGCGCTTCCCTGTTGGCGCGCAACGGCAAGGTCGCGCAGGCTCGCGAGCTGGTGCAGCGCCTGCCCGAAAAGACCCCTGAAGACGCCCGCGCCAAGTTGCTGGCCGAAGCCCAGGTGCTGCGCGACGCGAAGCTCTGGGCCGAGGCCAACACCGTACTGGCACAAGCGAACCAGAAGTTCCCAGACGACGTCGACCTGATCTACGAGCAGTCGATGATGTTCGAGAAGTTGAACCGCCTGGGCGACATGGAACGCCTGTTGCGCCGCGTGATCGAGCTCAAGCCCGACCACCAACACGCCTACAACTCACTCGGCTACTCGCTGGCTGAACGCAACGTGCGTCTGCCTGAAGCGCGCACGCTCATCAAGAAGGCCCTGGAACTGAGCCCGGGCGAACCGTCGATCACCGACAGCCTGGGCTGGGTCGAATACCGGCTCGGCAACCGCGACGAGGCGGTGCGGTTGTTGCGTGATGCGTATCGTGCCCAGCCCGACGCGGAAATCGGTGCCCACCTCGGCGAAGTGCTGTGGGTCAGCGGCGAGACCGACGAAGCGCGGCGCGTTCTGCGCGAAGCGCGCGGGCGTGACGCCGCCAACGATGTGTTGCGCGAAACCCTTTCCAGGTTGCGAGTTGACCTGTGAGTTGGCGCGGCTGCGGGGCGGCAGTTTGTGCAGCGCTTTTGACGGGTGCCTGCGCGATGATTCCTTCGGCCCCCGATGTTTCGTCGACCGACGCGCTCAGCGGCCGGCTGGCAGTCCGAGTGGACAGCGTTGATGGCGCCCCCGCACGCTCGGTCAGCGCCACTTTCGACCTGCGCGGCGACGCAGGCGCAGGCCTGCTGAATCTGTCGACACCTCTGGGCAGTGTGCTGGCGCAGGCGCGCTGGGCGCCGGGCTCGGTCTTGCTGACCACGCCGCTTGGCGAAACCCGTTTCCCTGACCTCGATTCGCTGACGCGCGAAGTGCTGGGCGAAAGTCTGCCGGTTGCCGCGCTGTTCGACTGGCTGCGCGGCCGCCCCTGGCCCGGCGCGCCCAGCACCGTCAGCGTGAACACAGCAGAGCCGGGCTTCGAGCAGCTCGGCTGGGTTGTAGACCTGGCCCGCTTCGACGAAGCTTGGGTCGCAGCGCGGCGCGAGCGGTTGCCCGTGGTGTCGGTCCGCGCCAGGATGGACCGGCCGTGAGCCGGCCAGACCGCCCCAAGGGCGACACGACCGCCGTGATGGAGGATGCCTGATGACCTTGCGGGCCTTGTACGACGTTGCCGCGCCGGCCAAACTGCCCCTGTTCCTGCATGTCGTCGGCCGGCGCGCCGACGGCTACCACTTGCTGCAGTCGCTTTTCGGGTTGATCGACTGGTGCGATACCCTGCAGTTCGAGTTGCGACGTGACTCGATATTGGCGCGCCACGACCTGAGCGCAACACTCCCGACCGATGACCTGTGCCTGCGGGCCGCACGCGCCTTGCAAGCCGCCAGCGGCACGGCGCAGGGCGCCGACATCTCGATTGACAAGCAAGTGCCGTGGGGCGCTGGACTGGGCGGAGGAAGTTCGGACGCCGCGTCCACGTTGCTAGCCCTGAACCGGCTGTGGGGTCTGAACTGGCCCCGCTCGCGTTTGCTGTCGTTGGGGCTGACCTTGGGTGCCGACGTGCCCTTCTTCCTCGGTGGGCACAACGCCATGGTCGAGGGCATCGGCGAACGCCTGACGCCCGTCGCGCTGCCCCAACAGTGGCTTGCCGTGCTCAAACCGGCCGCCAGCATCGAAACCCGTACCATCTTCGCCAGCACTTTGCTGGTCCGCAGTTCCGAAGCTGCTATACTTGAAAGCTTGCCTCCAATCACGCAGTGTGCAAAAGCGTGTGCGTGGATCGAACCAGGGTATGGTCGCAACGATTTGCAGCCCGCTGCAGAAGCTGAATGCCCTCAAGTGGCACAGGCGGCTGCGGTGCTGCTGAAGGCGTTCGGCAACAGCCGCATGACGGGTTCTGGAAGCGCAGTGTTTGCAAGGGCAGGTTCTGCGGCCACCGCAGTGGATCATCCAGGTGCTGCAATGCCGGTGGTATCGACGCCGGGATGGATTGGCAGGATGTGCAGCAGTCTGGTCGAGCACCCGCTGGTCGGGTGGGTAGAAGATTGAAGTGCGCTGAAGGCTTGTGAAGCGCAAGGCAGTACAGAGTTCGGGGTTGGCAGTGACGGTGGTTTTTCTTCACCCCACTGTCAGCCCGTGTAGGGGAGTCGCCAAGTTGGTTAAGGCATCGGATTTTGATTCCGACATGCGAAGGTTCGAATCCTTCTTCCCCTGCCAGATTTTTTGATTCCCGGTGCGCCGTAGTAGGCACACTTCGGGGGCTGAATCGGAGGGTTGCATATTGCACCCGCAGAGCCTCGTCGGAGAAAACTTGCTTTTCAACACCCTGCTATTCACCGGGAATGCGAATCCTGCCCTTGCGCAGGAAATTGCGACCCACCTTGGCGTAGAACTTGGGAAGGCTCGTGTCGGCCGCTTCTCGGACGGTGAAGTCGACATCGAAATCCACCAAAACGTTCGCGCCCGAGACATTTACGTGGTGCAGCCCACCTGCGCGCCAACGAACGAGAACCTGATGGAACTGTGCATCATGGTCGACGCGCTGAAGCGGGCTTCGGCCAGGCGCGTGACCGCTGTCATTCCGTATTTCGGCTACGCCCGGCAAGACCGGCGCCCGCGCTCGACCCGCGTGCCGATCAGCGCGAAGGTGGTTGCCAACATGCTCGAGGCGGTCGGCGTCGAACGGCTGCTGACGATGGACCTGCACGCCGACCAGATTCAGGGGTTTTTCAACATCCCGGTCGACAACATCTACGCGTCGCCGGTGCTGCTTTCAGACCTGCAAAGCAAGCGCTACGACGACCTGGTGGTGGTCTCGCCCGACGTCGGTGGCGTGGTGCGTGCGCGCGCGCTGGCCAAGCAGCTCGGTTGCGACCTGGCGATAATCGACAAACGCCGCCCTAAGGCGAACGTGTCGGAAGTGATGCACGTGATCGGCGAGATCGACGGCCGCACCTGCGTCATCATGGACGACATGACCGACACCGCCGGCACCCTCGTGAAGGCTGCC
>CANJKD010000299.1 GCA_947474415.1 Burkholderiales bacterium
GGCGATGGAGCCGCCCTCGCGCAATGACGCCGACGCGATCCGCGACGAGAAGCTGAAGGTGCTGCGCTCGCTGAAGCCCTTCACCGACGACAGCGTTTCGCGCGACGTGGTGCGCGGCCAGTACCGGGCCGGCAACGCGCAGGGCAAGAAGGTGGCGGGCTACCTCGACGAAGCCAAGGTGCCGGTGGGCAGCGCCTGCGAAACCTTTGTCGCAATCCGCACAGAGGTGCAGAACTGGCGCTGGGCCGGCGTGCCCTTCTACCTGCGCACCGGCAAGCGGCTGGCCGAGCGCGATGCGCAAATCGTGGTGAACTTCCGCGCCACGCCGCACAGCATCTTCCCTGGCGTGAACCAGCCGAACAAGCTGGTCATCAAGCTGCAGCCGGAAGACGGGCTGGAGCTGCATTTGCTCGCGGCGAAGGGCACAGGCCAGCACGAGAGGCTGTCTCCGGTGTCGCTCGACCTCGACTTCGACAAGGCCTTCGCCGAGAACCGCGTCGGTGCCTACGAACGGCTGCTGCTCGAAGCCATCGCCGGGCGCCTGAACCTGTTCGTGCGCAGCGACGAGCAGGAGCAGGCCTGGCGCTGGGTCGAGCCGGTGCTGAACGGCTGGCAGCGCGACACGGTCGGGCCGCGGCCGTATGCGGCCGGCACCTGGGGCCCGGCCGCTGCGAGCGCACTCGTGGCGCGCGATGGGTACGCGTGGTCGGAAGAGCAATGATTTCAATGCTTACCGCAGAGGCGCAGAGAACGCAGAGTTGCGCAGAGGAAATGCAAATCAGTCTTCTCTGCGATTCCTCTGCGTTCTCTGCGCCTCTGCGGTGCGTGAGTTGATCTTTCAAAGACATGCTTGACAGAATCCGCGCCTCCATTCCCGCGCTGCCGCCCGCCGAGCAGCGCGTTGCCAAGCTCGTACTGGCCGACCCGCGCAGCTTTGCGTCACTGCCGGTCACCGAGCTGGCCGAACGCTCACATGTCAGCAAACCGACCGTGGTGCGTTTCTGCCGCAGCGTGGGCTACGACGGGCTGACCGATTTCAAGCGCAAGCTCGCCGGCAGCGTCAACGAAGGCGTGCCCTTCGTGCACCGCTCGGTCGATGAAGACGACAAGAGCGCCGACATCATCGTGAAGGTGATCGACAACGCCGTCAGCGCCTTGCTGAAGTACCGCAACGCCGCCGCCAACCACGCCTTCGAACGCGCCATCGTCGCGCTCGCGACCACCGGCCGCGAGGGGGGCCGGATCGACTTCTACGGCGTGGGCAATTCCGGCATCGTGGCGCAGGACGCGCAGCACAAGTTCTTCCGCCTCGGCGTGCGCGCCACTGCGGTCAGCGACGGCCACGTGCAGGTCATGAGCGCGACCATGCTGCAGCACGGCGACTGCGCCGTGATCATCAGCAACTCGGGCCACAGCCGCGACCTGATCGACGTGGCCGAGATCGCACGCAGGCGCGGAGCCACTTTGATCGTCATCACGGCCAGCGACTCGCCGCTGGCCAAGCTCACGCAAAGCGCGAACCAGATCCTGCTCGCGGTCGACCACCCGGAAGACTTCGACCGCTACAGCCCGATGGTGTCGCGCCTGCTGCACCTGATGGTGATCGACATCCTGACCACCGCCGTGGCGCTGCGCCTGCCCGGCGACCGGCGGCCGATGCTGCAGGAGATCAAGAAGAACCTGCGGGCCCGGCGCTACGCGCGGGAAACGTAGCGGCAATCAACGTTGCGCCGGCTCGGCGACGACGATCTCGACGCCTTCGACTCGCGTGGCCGCATAGGCGGTCGAACGAGCTGGCTTGATGCCTTGCGCCGCCACGTGGTCGATCATGCCCTGAGCGCGGCTGCGGGCCAGCGCCGGCGCCGTCGCACCCGCAACGCCTGCCGCTGCCACGCGCAGCCGCGTGGCCTCGTTGAGCTGGCTCTTCGCGAGGCGGTCGAGCACCGCCGCCAGTGGCGGCTTTACCGCCGCGCTGCCCGGCTCGAAGCAGTAGCGCAGCGGCACCACCACGCGCAAGCCGCCATCGGACTGCATCGCGAACACGACCGGCGTGCCGCGGAACAACTCGGACAGGCGCAGTTGCTCCGATACGAGCGTGACGCGCTGCGGTGCAGCGTTGCGGGCACTGGCGCCTGGTGATGCCTGCGGCGCCGCGAGGGCCGCTGATGCAGGCGGGATCGGCGTCGACGTGGCGCCGGGTTTCAGCGTGCCGCCGCAGCCGGCCAGAACGCCCAGGGCGCCGACCAGCAAGCCGCCAGTGAGCATGGCCGTTCGCATCCGCGCATTCGAACCCGAATTGCGCACCGCAGGCGCCGGTTGCGCCATCGTCGTTCGCGGGCGTGCACGGCCTGGCCATCGATGCGAAAGGCCGCTTGCTGGCCGGCAGCGTGGTCGGCTATTCGATGTGGGAAGTCGACCGCCAGACCGGCGCCGCGAAGGTCATGATCCCGGCCCCCGAAGGCCACGCCGACGACATCGCCGTGGGCCCGAACGGCGAACTTGACTGGACCAACTACCTGATGGGCATGCTGCGCTACCGCGCCAACGACAGCGCGCCGCTGCAGGTGCTCGCGAAAGACCTGCCCGGCCTGAACTCGGTCGACTTCGACCGCAAGAACGGCAAGCTGTATGCGTCGCAGGTGTTCCTGGGCGATGCCCTCTGGGAGATCGACGTCGCCGGCGTGGAGCCGCCGCGTTTGATCGTGAAGGACATGGGCGGCCTCAACGGGTTCGAGGTCGGCCCCGACGGCATGATCTATGGCCCGCTGTGGTTCAAGGGCCAGGTCGTGAAGATCGACCCGGCCAACGGCGCCATCACGGTGATCAACAGCGAGTTCAAGGTGCCGGCCGCCGCGAACCTCGACGGCAAGGGCAACCTGTGGGTGGTGGACACGCGCACCGGCGAGCTCAGCAAGGTGGAACTGGCGAGCGGCCGCAAGACGGTCGTGAAGCAGCTCAAGACCGCGCTCGACAACCTGGCCATCGCACCCGACGGCACGATCTATGTGTCGAACATGGCCCACAACTCGATCGAGGCCTACAGCCCGGCCGCCGGCAAGCTCACCCGCATCGACCTCGACACCGGCGCGAAGACCGAAATCGCGAACGGCCTGGCGATGCCCGAAGGCGTGGCGCAAACGCCGTGAGGCAGCTTCATCGTCGCCGAGACCGCAGCCGTCCGCCTGACCGAGATCGACCCGTCGAACGGAGCGCGCCGCACGGTGGCCGCCAACCTGCCGATCAGCATGCCGGCCGGCCCCGGCATGCCGCCGCCCTATGTGGTGATGACGACCGGCGTGGCGGTGGGCGCCGTCGCCACGGTGTACTTCAGCGCCGACAAGAACAACGCGGTCTACAAAATTCGGCCGCAACGCTGAGCGCGTTGGCGCGTGGGGGCTTGGGGCTCAAGCATTACGCCCCGCCCTCGCCAGCACCTGGCCGGCGAGCATCTCGGAGCCGACCGAAATGTCGAGCGGCGAGCGCGACAAGCCGGAATGCTCGTAGTGCATGTTCTCGTAAAGCTCGGCCGCCGCCGGGTGGACGCCGAGCACGGCATTCAAGGCGTCGGTGGGCAGGTCTTGCGCCAGCGCGAGCTCGAGTTGCCGCACCAGGGCGCGGTACTGATCGGCTCCGACCGGCGCACTGCTGCGTTCCACGCGATCGAGCAGGCGCGCCAGCGCGATCACGTTTTCGAGGCGGGTCTTGAGGCATACGACTGGCAAGGCGGACATGAGGGGCTCCAGCGGCGGGCTCGATCATGCCGGGCCCATGCACCCGAGTTGCGGCCACCCGGCCCGAGTTCAAGCCCCGGCAAGCCATGGTGATCGGTTCGCAGCCGGGCTCGCGGGCCCGTTCGAGCACGGAACTTGCACCGGCGCGGCGGGTTTCCTGCCGGCCCACAGCGCATCGGAGAATGCGGGTTCACAAACGCCCGGATTCGGCAAGCTCCGGAAGAGCGGCGTCTTCCCGCACAACGCAACATCAGGCACCCATGACCGACGCAAAACAAGCCCCCGCGATGCCCGACCGCCTGTCGGTCGACCCGCACAGCCCGCATCACGATACCGCCGTGTTCGAACACGAGATCGGCATCCGCCTGAACGACAAGGAACGCTTCGATGTCGAGGAATACTGCATCAGCGAAGGCTGGGTGAAAGTGCCCGCCGGCCGCGCACTGGACCGCAAGGGCCGGCCGTTGATGATCAAGCTGAAGGGGAAGGTGGAGGCGTTCTACCGGTAGCCGCGCGGCGCAAGCGGGCCACAGGGCAGCGCCGGAGCACGGCCTCACTCACGTGCCACCGGCCTCGATGCCCTGACACCCACCGGGTGCCGTGGGCTGCGTCCCGCAAAGCGTTGCCGGCCGACTCTGGCATCACCGTGCCGCAGTTCGGCAACACGTCAGCAGAATCGGCTGACGACCACGCTGA
>CANJKD010000300.1 GCA_947474415.1 Burkholderiales bacterium
CATGTGCGGATACAGCGCGTAGTTCTGGAACACCATCGCGATGTCGCGCTCGCTCGGCTCGACGTCGTTGACGACGCGCCCACCAATGCTGATCTGGCCGCCCGATATTTCTTCCAGCCCCGCGACCATGCGCAGCAGCGTCGACTTGCCGCAACCCGACGGCCCGACGATGACGATGAACTCGTGGTCGGCGATCTCGGCGCTGACGCCGTGGATCACGGGGTTGGCTTTGCGCCCGGTGCCGTAGCGCTTGACGACGTCTTTGAGGGTGATGGATGCCATGCCTGCTTTCTATTTCTGCTCTTGGACGTCTACTTCTCGGTGTCCACCAGGCCCTTGACGAACCAGCGCTGCATGAAGATCACGACGAGTGCGGGCGGGATCATCGCCATGATCGCGGTCGCCATCACGATGTTCCATTCGTTGCCTGAGTCCCCCCCCGCGATCATCCGCTTGATGCCGACCACCACGGGGTACATGTCTTCGCTGGTGGTGGCCAGCAGCGGCCAAAGGTACTGGTTCCAGCCGTAGATGAACTGGATCACGAACAGCGCCGCGATCGAGGTTTTCGACAGCGGCAGCAGGATGTCCCAGAAGAAGCGCATCGGCCCGGCGCCGTCGATGCGCGCGGCCTCCACCAGCTCTTCGGGCACGGTCAGGAAGAACTGGCGGAACAGGAAGGTGGCGGTGGCCGAGGCGATCAGCGGAATCGTCAGCCCGGCATAGCTGTTCAGCATGCCGAGGTCAGACACCACCTTGTAGGTCGGCAGGATGCGAACCTCCACCGGCAGCATCAGCGTCACGAAGATGGCCCAGAAGAACACGCTGCGAAACGGGAAGCGGAAATACACCAGCGCGAACGCCGACAGCAGCGACACCGCGATCTTGCCGAACGCGATGCCGAGCGCGGTGACGCCGCTGACCCACATCATGCGGCCCACCGGCGCGTTCGAGCCGGCACCGCCGCCGTGGCCGGTGAGGGCCGCGCTGTAGTTGTCCCAGAAGTGGCTGCCTGGCAGCAGAGGCATCGGCGCCTGCACGATCTCCTGCGCGGTGTGGGTCGACGCGACGAAGGCGAGGTAGAGCGGGAATGCCACGATCAGCATCCCGAGGATCATCACGGCGTGGGCCAGCAGCCCAAGGGTGGCTCTTCGCTCGACCATCAGTAATTCACCTTCTTCTCGACATAGCGGAACTGCAGCACAGTCAGGGAAATAACGATCAACATCAACACCACCGATTGCGCCGCCGAACTGCCGATGTCGCCGCCCTTCACGCCGTCTTGATAGACCTTGTAGACCATGACAACGGTGTCGCGGCCCGGGCCGCCCTGGGTGGTGGCATCGATGATCGCGAAGGTGTCGAAGAACGCATACACGATGTTGATCACGAGAAGGAAGAAGGTGATCGGGGTGAGCAGCGGGAACTGGATGGTCCAGAAGCGCCGCCATGGGCGCGCACCATCGATGGCTGCGGCTTCGATCAGTGATTTCGGGATCGACTGCAGGCCCGCGACGAAGAACAGGAAGTTGTACGAGATCTGCTTCCAGACCGAGGCCGCCACCACAAGCGACATCGCGTGCGTCGAGTTCAGCAAGTGGTTCCATTCGAAGCCGAGGAACTTCGCCAGGCCGTAGGCCACCACGCCGATCGACGGCGAGAACATGAACACCCACAGCACGCCGGCCACGGCCGGTGCCACCGCATAGGGCACGATCAGCATCGTGCGGTAGAGCAGGGCGCCGCGCAACACGCGGTCGGCGAACACCGCCAGCATCAGCGACAGCGTGATGCCGAGCACTGCCACCAGGATCGAGAACACGGCGGTGGTCTTGAACGATTCGAGGTAGGCCGAATCGGCGAACAGTGTCTTGAAGTTGTCGAGTCCGACCCACTCGGTGGACAGGCCGAAGCTGTCCTGCAACTGCATCGACTGCAGCACGGCTTGCGCGGCGGGCCAGAAGAAGAACAGCGCGATGATGATCACCTGCGGCGTCAGCAGCAACCAGGGCAACCAGGCTGAGGGGAAACGAACGCGCTTTTCCATGGGGCTCGGGTTCAATGAATGAACCCAGCCGCGCCGGGGGCCGTCGGGGCCGGGGTGGCACGTCGGGCGGCAGGCGCCCGTTCAGATCGGGTCAAGGCTGGGGTGCCTTGCTTGCTTTCTCGAAGCGTTCGAGCTGCTCGTTGCCGCGCTTCATCGCGGCGTCCAGCGCTTCCTTCGGCTCCTTCTTGCCGGACCAGATGGCTTCGGTTTCTTCGTCGAGGATGGTGCGGATCTGCACGAAGTTGCCCAGCCGAATGCCGCGCGACTTGTCGGTCGTCTTGCGGATCATCTGGTTCACTGCCACGTCGGTGCCCGGCTTCTCCTTGTAGAAGCCCGACTTCTCGGTGAGCTGGTAGGCCGCCATCGTGATCGGCAGGTAGCCGGTGCGCTTGTGGCTGGCTGACTGCACGTCGGGGCTTGAAAGGTGCTTGAAGAACTCGGCCACGCCCTTGTATTCGGCCGGCTTCTTGCCTGCCATCACCCAGAGGCTCGCGCCACCGATGGCGGTGTTCTGCGGTGCGCCGGGCACATCGGGGTAGTAGGGCAGGGCGGCGAGGCCATAGGCGAATTTCGCGCCCTTGGCCACGTCGGCATACGAGCCCGACGAGCCGGTGAACATCGCGCATTCGCCCGACACGAACGACGGCACCGCCACACTGGCGCGGCCCTTGTAGACGAACAGCCCCTGCTTGGACATGTTGGCCAGGTTCTCGAAGTGGCGCAGGTGCAGCGGCGAGTTGAACGCGAGACGCGCGCTCGGGCCGCCGAAGCCGTTGTTCTGGGTCGCGAACAGCGTGTTGTGCCAGAGCGAGAAGCTTTCGAGGTGCACCCAGCTCATCCAACTGGTGGTGTAGGGGCACTTCACTCCGCTGGCCTTGAGCTTGGCGGCGGCCGCGACCACTTCGGGCCAGGTGGTCGGTGCCTGGCTCGGGTCGAGGCCGGCGGCCTTGAAGGCGTCTTTGTTGTAATAGAAGATCGTGGTGGAGCTATTGAACGGGAACGACAGCATCTCCCCGCTGGGCGCGGTGTAGTAGCCCGCCACGGCCGGCACATAGCCCTTCGGGTCGAAGGCCACACCGCTCTGCTTCATCACTTCGCCCACCGGCTTGATGGCGCCCTTGGCCGCCATCATGGTCGCGGTGCCCACTTCGAACACCTGCAGGATGTGCGGCGCGTTGCCGGCCCGGAAGGCGGCCATCGCGGCAACCATCGACTCGTCGTAGTTGCCCTTGAAGGTGGGCACGATCTTGTACTCTTTCTGGCTGTCGTTGTACTGCTTGGCCAGGTCGTTGACCCATTCGTTCAGGCCGCCGGTCATCGAGTGCCACCATTGAACTTCGACCTGGGCGCGGGCCGAGCCCGACATCGCCAGGGCGATCAAGCCCGAGGCCAGTGCGAGACGTTTGATTTTCATGACAACTCCGTGAAGAAAAATGCTGCGGTTCCTGAGCGGACCGGCAGTGTGCGTTCGCAATGTGACAGGCCCGTGTGACGGGCCCATGAGACGTGCAGCGGCAGCCGGGTTATCGCGTGTAAGCCACGCCACCACAACTGGTGTTAGCCCGCTGGCGGCGGGCAACCGGGTGGCCAGTCCGTTTGCAAGCCACGTCGTGCAATTCCCTTTGCTGCGGTGCCGCATGCGCTGCGTTAACATTCGGCCTTAAGTGCTACCTCGGGCCCAGCCATGTGCCCGGTCCCCATGAACGCACCCCTTCCGCTGAGACAGATCATCGCCGCCGCACAGGCCGCATCGCACGCCGCACCGCACCTGCCGCGCCTGCGCGAAATTCCCTACAACTACACCTCGTTCTCGGACCGGGAAATCGTCATCCGGCTGCTCGGCTCGCGCGCCTGGGAAATGTTGAACCGCTTGCGCGACGAGCGCCAGACCGGCCGCTCGGCGCGCATGCTCTACGAGGTGCTGGGCGACATCTGGGTCGTGCAGCGCAACCCGTATTTGCAAGATGACCTGCTCGACAACCCGCGCCGCCGCGGGCTGCTGATCGAGGCGCTGCACCACCGCCTGGGCGAGGTCGAAAAGCGCCGTACGCCAAGTGCCGATGCCGAACGCGATGCGGTCGTCGGCGAGTTGCTGCAACTGGCCGGCGCAGCCGTCACCGCCTTCGCCGCGCAGTTCGACGTGGTGGCCGAACTGCGCCGCCGCACGGCGAAGGCGCTGGGCCGCGTGACCGCGAAAGACAACATCAAGTTCGACGGCCTGAGCCGCGTCTCGCACGTGACCGACGCGACCGACTGGCGTGTCGAATACCCGTTCGTGGTGCTGATGCCCGACACCGAGGCCGAAATGGCCGGCCTGGTGAAGGGTTGCGTGGAACTCGGCCTGACCATCATCCCGCGCGGCGGTGGCACCGGTTA